>JANMTN010000101.1:0-25820 GCA_031390685.1 Desulfobulbaceae bacterium | reverse complement strand
ATTCTGGAAGTCTCATGACCCCATAAAAACCCGCGAGATCTCGTGTCTTCCAAAAAGCGCAAATTAAAAAGACAAAACCATAATATTTAACCCGGAATACGACATCAAGTCAATCAGAATCGGGAACGAGAGCTGAAAAGGAGGAATGAAAAACAGACACAATACAGCCCCATCGGGCCTGATTTATGATTGACAAGTTACAATTGCCTGATTATTCATCTTCAATTCTTATAGTTAAGGGTTATTATGAGATGAGC
Organism: Desulfobulbaceae bacterium; assembly: GCA_031390685.1. Lineage (GTDB taxonomy): Bacteria > Desulfobacterota > Desulfobulbia > Desulfobulbales > Desulfocapsaceae > UBA2270. Next base: position 25,563 of record JANMTN010000101.1, on the reverse strand, counting down.
AGCATTTTCACACAGGAGAAACCATGCATAAAATCAGATTTTCAATATTCTACACCCTTACTCTTTTATTCCTTCTATCTGGAGAAACACTCATGGCAGAGACGCAACTGAAAGATGGCCTGTACGCCAAATTCATCACCGCCAAGGGCAATATTATCTGTGCCCTGGAATTTGAAAAAACTCCCCTCACCGTGGCTAATTTTGTCGGCCTGGCCGAGGGCACCAAAGAACTCGGCGGTGGCGCCGGCAAAGGAGGCGCCAGATTCTATGACAATCTGACCTTCCATCGGGTCATTCCCGACTTCATGGTCCAGGGCGGCTGCCCCCTGGGTACCGGCACCGGCGGCCCCGGTTATACCTTCCCTGACGAAATTGACCCCACCCTGAAACACAGCGGCCCGGGTATCCTCTCCATGGCCAATGCCGGACCTGGCACCAATGGGAGCCAGTTTTTCATTACCCATGTCGCCACCCCCTGGCTGGACGGCAAACACACAGTCTTTGGCCATGTAGTTGAAGGCCAGGACGTGGTCAATAAAATAAAAGGCAATGACAAACTGACATCAGTGGAGATCATTCGCGTGGGCGCCAAGGCCCAAGCCTTTAAAAGTGACCAGGCAGCCTTTGACGCCCTGCTGGCCGGCATGGGGAAGCGGGCCAGCGACAAAGAGCTGACAGCCATAGAAGCCAGCGTCAAACAGATCAAGCAACAGTGGCCTGACGCCATCACCACTCCATCCGGCCTCCAGTATGTCGTCGTCCAGAAAGGCGATGGCACCGCCACTCCATCCTCTGGCACCATGGTGAAGGCCCACTATACAGGAAAGCTTCTGGACGGAACCAAATTTGACAGTTCCTATGACCGCGGCGAGCCCATCAGCTTTCCTGTTGGCCAGGGCCGGGTAATTAAAGGATGGGATGAGGCCTTTCTGGCCATGACCAAGGGCGAGAAACGGGTTCTCATCATCCCGGCAAAACTTGGCTATGGCCCATCAGGACGCGGCTCTATCCCCCCCAACTCCACCATGGTCTTTGACGTGGAGCTGGTTGATTTTTAGATGCCGTCGCAAAAAAAGCAAGGCTCTTTTTGCTCTTTTTGTTTACGGCATCTTGCAGATAACGCATAAAATAACATAACAGGAGTCGTTCCTGGCAATTCAAATGACAAAAGGCCCTATCTGTTTTCAGATCGGGCCTTTTTGTCATTTAGCTGTCAAGTTCTGCCTGTCTTTTTCAGTATTTCAACCCCACCCTCTCACGCACCAGTTCCAAAGTCACCATAGCCTTCGCCCGTGCCTTATCGGCTCCCCTTTTCAGAATCTCCCGCAACATGGCAGGATCAGCAAGATATTCAGCCTTTTTTCTCCGGGCCTCGGCAAAGTAATCACTGATAAGATCCAGCAATTCCAATTTGATATACCCATAGGCCGCTCCCCCACCCACATAGAGATCACGCACCTCCTGCAAGCGTTCTGGCGTGGCAAAGAGTTTCAGCATGGCAAAGAGGTTACATTTATCAGGATCCTTAGGAGCCTCGACCGGCGTGGCATCCGTCTCAATGGCCATGATCCTTTTCTTCAGGGCTTTTCCTTCCAGAAAGATCGGAATAGTATTGCCATAGGACTTGGACATCTTCCGCCCGTCGAGACCGGGAACGGTGGCCGTTCCCTTATTGATAACCGGTTCCGGCACGACAAAGGTCTCGCCAAATATTTTATTAAACTTTTGGGCCAGGTCGCGGGCCACCTCCAGATGCTGTTTCTGATCCTGCCCGACAGGAACCTGATCTGCCTGATAGAGCAGAATATCAGCGGCCATGAGCACGGGATAGGAAAAAAGCCCGTGACTGGCCTCAATGCCATTGGCCACTTTATCCTTATAGGAATGACAGCGTTCAATAAGGCCCATGGGCGCAATGGTGGAAAGGATCCAGGTCAGTTCACACACCTCCGGCACATCCGACTGCACCCAGAAAGTACATCGCTCAGGATCAAGCCCCAGGGCCAGAAAATCGGCGGCCGCTTCAAGGGTGCCGGTGGTCAGACGATTACGGTCATGAACCGAGGTCATGGCATGCAGATCAACAATAAAGACATACAGGTCCGAGCTCTCCATCTGCGAGATCATGGTCTGCATCATGCCAAAGTAGTTGCCGATATGAAGCTGGCCGGACGGTTGGATTCCAGATAAAATTTTCATGATAATCAATAATTATAAAATAATATGGAGCCGGAAAATGTACGCGACACTTTTAAGAACATTGAACAAGGCACCATACCGTAAAAACAAAAAAAGGGAGTGAGAAAAACCTCTTTCCTCACTCCCTTTTTTCAGCCTTGCTTCCAAGTTGGCTTGGCCTGCAGCCCTCGCCCTTATTTCTTGTCGTCTTTGACCTCTTCAAAGTCGGCATCGACCACATCGTCATCTTTTGCCGAACCGCCAGCCGCACCGCCTGCTGCATGGCCCGTATCGGCCCCGTGCTGGGATGTTTGGGCATACATGAGCTCAGCCAGCTTGTGCGAAGCGGTAGTCAGCGCCTCAACTGCACTCTTCAGGATGTCAATATCATCTCCAGCGGCTGCCGCTTTTACCTTTTCAATCTCTTTTTCGACATTGCCCTTGGTCTCGGCATCAACCTTGTCACCAAGCTCCTTGAGACTCTTCTGGGTCGCATGGATCATGGCATCGGCATTATTCCGGGTATCGACCAGCTCCCGCCGTTTATGATCCTCCTCGGCATGCAGCTCGGCATCCCGGGTCATCTTCTCGATATCATCCTTGGAAAGCCCCGAAGAGGCGGTAATGCGAATCGACTGTTCCTTTCCGGTCCCCAGGTCTTTGGCCGAGACATGGAGGATACCATTGGCATCAAGGTCAAAGGAAACCTCAATCTGCGGAACACCACGAGGGGCCATGGGGATATCCGACAGCTCAAAACGACCGATGGTCTTATTGTCCTGGGCCATCTCCCGCTCACCCTGCAAAACATGGATGGACACTGCCGGCTGATTTTCAGCCGCCGTTGAGAAGATCTGGCTTTTCTTGGTGGGGATGGTGGTATTCTTCTCAATCAGTTTGGTGGTCACCCCGCCCAGGGTCTCGATGCCAAGGGAGAGAGGAGTCACATCAAGAAGAAGCACATCCTTGACATCACCACCAAGCACACCGCCCTGGATAGCTGCGCCGATGGCCACGACCTCATCAGGATTCACGCCCTTATGCGGCTCCTGGCCGAAGATTTCCTTGACCTTGGCCTGAACCTTGGGCATGCGGGTCATGCCGCCCACCAGGATGATCTCATTGATATCCTTGGCAGTCAGTCCGGCATCTTTTAATGCCGTCCGGCAGGGGGCAACGGTACGCTCAATCAGGTCATCAACCAGGCTCTCAAGTTTTGCCCGGCTCAGCTTGATATTCAGATGCTTGGGACCCGCAGCATCGGCCGTGATAAAGGGGAGATTGATATCGGTCTCCATGGTGGTGGAGAGCTCCATCTTGGCCTTTTCGGCCTCTTCCTTCAAACGCTGAAGGGCCATTTTATCATTACGCAGATCAATGCCTTGACTCCGGTTAAACTCATCGGCCAGCCAGTTGACAATCCGCATATCAAAGTCTTCACCGCCGAGGAAGGTATCCCCATTGGTGGATTTTACCTCAAAGACACCTTCGCCGATCTCGAGGACGGAGATATCAAAAGTGCCGCCGCCAAGATCAAAGACGGCAATTTTCTCCTCGCCTTTTTTGTCAAGACCATAGGCCAGAGCAGCGGCTGTCGGCTCATTGATGATCCGCAGCACATTCAGGCCGGCGATCTTACCGGCATCCTTAGTGGCCTGACGCTGGGCATCGTTGAAATAGGCGGGAACGGTGACCACGGCGTCGGTCACTTCTTCTCCCAGATATTCCTCGGCGGTCTTCTTCATCTTGCCCAGGATCATGGCTGAGATCTCGGCCGGGGTATAGCTCTTGCCGTCCACTTCAATATTGGCCGCGCCGCCTTTTCCTGACACGATCTTGAAGGGACTGATCTCCACAGACTTCTTCACTTCAGCATCATTAAAATTACGGCCGATCAAGCGCTTGACCGCATACAGGGTCCGCTCGGGATTGGTGACGGCCTGACGCTTGGCGACCTGCCCGACAATACGTTCATTATTATCGCTGAAGGCCACAATCGAAGGGGTTGTCCGGTTACCCTCGACGTTAGCAATTACCTTGGGATCGCCACCTTCCATAATTGCCACGCATGAATTGGTCGTTCCCAGATCTATTCCAATTATCTTTCCCATGATAGTATCTCTCCTTGTCTCAAGATATAAAAAGAGGTCATTTTGTCCTGTTTGTTTAAATAACCTTTGTTGTTGATTTCATTAATCGCCCTTGATTCCAGCACAAGGCCCTCATCTTTCAGGCAGAGTTTATAATGTGCATTATCCTGTTTTTGTCAAGAGAAGCGCGCATCCTTTCCTTGTTCAAATCATAAATCAAGACGCGGCCTTGCCTGATGAGACAATCACCTTGGCAACACGCAACAGACGATCTTTATAATAATACCCTTTTTCAAACTCACTCAACACATGACTGGCCGGAACAACATCACTGGCCTCCATGGCCAAGGCCTCCTGAACATGAGGGTCAAAGGGTTTACCGACACTGTCAATAGCTTTCACCTCGAACTTCTCCAGTGTCGCCAACAGGATCTTCAGGGTAAGCTGCACCCCTTCCAACAGGGCCGCCAGATTCTGCTCCGCGGCAACTGTCACCACACCCTGGGCCAGCGCTCGTTCCAGATTATCAACAACGGGCAAAATCTCTCGTAAAACAGCCTCACTTGCATACTTCATGGCCGCATTGCGGTCCCGCTCCATCCGTTTTTTATAATTGTCAAAGTCAGCGGCGGCCCGCAATATCTTATCGCGGAATCCAGCTATTTCTTCCTGGGCCGCAATCAGCTTGTCCTCAGCCGACCCCGTATCTTCGGCGGCTCCCTCTTCTAATTCTTTAGCTGCGTGTTCCATTTTTTCCAGAACCACTTCCTTCCCTTGCTCTTCACCCACCGGTTCCTCCACTTTCTCGAGATAACAAGACAACACAACCACACCAAAACATCCAGTGCTTCATGAACGCCTGTTTTATTGATTTACAACACGTAACGAATAATAAGTAGCCCCATTTTCATTGTCAAGACCGGAAAGAGACGAACATCCCCTGTTGGCATTTCTGGTTTTTCTTTACACAAAACTCACTCCCACCACGGTCAATCCGTCCCACTGAAACGCCCGACACTGCCATATCGCGGTTCCCTTGAAATTTGCGACAAAAGACAATATAGTGTCTTCATATGTCAAAAATATCTTTCCAGCAATAAGGCCACATTTTAGCGGAGCAGCAATATGGAATTTGAACCTAAATGGATAGCCTGGGAGATCACCCGGCGATGCAACCTGAAATGCGTCCACTGCCGCTCTTCTTCCACAATTGAGGCGGCTGATCATCCAGACTTCCCTTTCACCGAGGCCACCCGCATCATCGACGATATTGTTTCGTATGCCAACCCGGTTGTTGTGCTCTCCGGCGGCGAACCGCTGTTGCGCAAAGATGTCTTTGAGATCGCCAGATATGGCACTGACAAAGGTCTGCGCATGTGTCTCGCCACCAATGGCACCCTGGTGACCCAGGATATCTGCGATCAAATCAAGGGTGCCGGCATTAAGATGGTGTCCCTCAGTCTGGACGGGGCCAAGGCTGAGACCCACGACAATTTCAGAAATCAGGCGGGCGCCTTTGCCGGAACCATGAACGCCATCCGCCTCTTTAATGAAAACAAGATTCCCTTCCTGATCAACTCCTCCTTTACCGCCCGCAACAGAGAAGAGATTCCCGAAATCTATAAACTGGTCAAATCCCTTGGCGCCTCTGCCTGGTACATGTTCATGATCGTGCCCACCGGCCGTGGTGAGGATATCATGGAAGAGCTGATCCCGGAAAAGGTGTATGACGAGATCCTGGAATGGCATTATCAGGTGGAAAAGGAGGAAAACGAATTGCTGATGCGCCCGACGTGCGCCCCCCACTACTACCGGATCGTCAGACAAAAGGCCAAAGAAGAGGGCAGCGTCTTCAAGCGGCGCAATCTGAAATTTTCGACCGGCGGCTCCAAGGGCTGTCTGGCCGGCCAGCTCATCTGCCTGATTGACGTGGACGAGAACATCCTGCCCTGCAGCTATTTCCCCAAGTCTGCCGGCAATCTGAAAGAACTCTCCTTCAAGGAAATCTGGGAGAATTCAAGCCTGTTCCATGAACTGCGTGATTTCAAGGGCTATAAAGACAACTGCGGACACTGTGAATATGTGAACGTCTGCGGCGGCTGCCGGGCACGGGCCTATGCCATGACCGGCGACTATCTGGCCCAGGAACCCTTCTGCAGTTATGTGCCCGGAACCAGAATCACGTAGCCTAACTATTCACTATATTCATACGAATTCATACCGAAACAAACTTCATACCGAAACAAACAATTCCTCGCGCAGAGGGGCGGTGACACTGGGAAGGACAATAAAGGCCTTTCTCCGCCACTCAGCGCGAAAATATTCACCCTTCACCTCTCGACTCAATTATGAACGATACATTCCTCAAGGCCTGCCGTGGTGAAAAGACCAGTTATACCCCCATTTGGATCATGCGCCAGGCTGGTCGCTACCTCCCTGAATATCAGAAGGTACGCGGCAAAGTCACCTTTCTTGAACTGTGCAAGACGCCGGAACTATGCGTGGAGGTGACCCTGCAACCTGTTGATATCCTGGGTGTGGACGCGGCAATTCTCTTCTCAGACATTCTCATTCCCATGGAGGCCATGGGCACGCCCCTCACCTTCTCTGAGGGCCATGGTCCCATCTTCCCGGAACCCATCCGCAACCAGGCCGCCATTGACCGACTCATTGTGCCGGACCCGGATTTGCATACCGGTTTTGTCATGGAGACCATCCGTCTCCTGCGCAAGGAGCTGAAGGTACCCCTGATTGGGTTTTCCGGCGCGCCCTTCACCCTGGCCACCTATCTGATCGAAGGCGGCTCATCCAAGGTCTTCTGGGAGACCAAGAAGATGATGTTCACAGAACCCCAGCTCTTCCATAACCTGATGGAAAAGATCACCGACTGCACCAGCCTCTACCTCCAGGCCCAGGCCAGGGCTGGGGCTCAGGCCCTGCAGATCTTTGATTCCTGGGCTGGAGTCCTGGCCCCCTGCGATTTTGAAGAATTTGCCCTGCCCTATGTGCAGCGGATTATCAGCGATCTGCAAGAGACTGGTCTGCCCATCATCTATTTCGCCAACAACGGAGCAACACTGCTTGATCTCTCAGTTCAATCCGGCGCCGATGTCCTGGGACTGGACTGGCGGATCAACATCGGGGATGCCATCAAACGGGTGGGGAACAAGGCAGTCCAGGGAAACCTTGATCCCTTTGCCCTGATGCTGCCCAAAGACAAACTGCGCCAGCGCATCCAGAACCTGTTGAATGGGGCCAAGGATGCCCATGGCCATATCTTTAATCTGGGACATGGCATCCACCAGTTTACCCCGCCGGATCAGGCCAGGATTGCGATCGATGCCGTCCATGAACTGAGCGCCAGATAACAAAGGATATCTCAAGAACAACGATATGAGCGAACCGATTCCCTCCATAGCCCAATGTCTGGCCCTGATGGATGGGTATGCCATGCTCGACAATATCCGGGCCCATTCCCTGACCGTGGCCAGGGTAGCTGAAACGTTGTTGACTGGTCTGACTGAAACAAGGATATCCGGCACGAACGTGCCGGACACTGGTCTGGTACTGGCTGGGGCCCTGCTCCACGACATTGCCAAGACGCTCTGCCTGGGCAACAAATGCGACCACGCCAGGACAGGACGTGATATCTGCATAGAGCTTGGCTATCCGGCCATTGGCGAGATCGTCAGAGAACATGTGACACTCAAAGATTTCTCAATCGACCGTTACACCCAAGGGATCTTTATTGCAAAAGAGATTGTCTACTATGCCGACAAACGGGTCCGCCATGACAGCATTGTCTCTTTGCATGAACGCATGGCCTATATCATTGAGCGCTACGGCAATCAAGATCAGCTGCGCCATCAGCAGATTGAAGAGAATTTTCAACGCTGCCGGATTCTGGAGCAGCATCTCTTCTCCCATATAAACTTTGCCGCAACTGAACTGGCAGACAAGGTTGCAACAGAGATAAAACCTCACGACTTAAACTCAGCGACAAGAGAATGAAGAGGTCCCTTCGCTATTCCAATTGTCAGCGCTAAGCCGTCCCCCTGTCGAAAATCTATCATGGATTTTCAAATCTTTCTTTTATCAATGACCCGCTGACCTTTTCCTTCAAAGCGCTCCAGGGTCTTCTCCTCCACCAGTTTCACCGCCACACCGATACCAAGTTCTGAGGCCAGCCGGGACTTGATGGTGTCAATAAGGGCACCCTGTTTCTTCATCTCATCGAAGAAATAGGATTCCTTGACCTCGACCATAACCGTTGCCTTGTCCTGATGATTCTCGCGCTCAACCACAATACGATAATGGGGTGCGGTGCCGTCAATATCGAGGAGCACCGACTCAATCTGGGTGGGGAAGACATTGACCCCTTTAATGATCAGCATGTCATCAGTCCGGCCCAGTATCCGGTGCATCCTAGTAAAGATGCGACCGCAGGGACAGGGTTCGGGCAGCAGACGGGTCAGATCGCGGGTCCGGTAGCGGATGACCGGAAAGGCCTCCTTGGTCAGGGTGGTGATCACCAGCTCCCCGATCTCGCCGGGCTTGACTGGTTCCAGGGTCTCAGGATCAAGGACCTCCGCCAGGAAATGGTCCTCGTTTATGTGCAGACCGTTGCACTCCTGACACTCACCAGCCACCCCCGGACCCATCACCTCAGAGAGGCCGTAATTATCCGTGGATTGGATGCCCAGCTTTTCATTGATCTCCCAGCGCATGGCCTCAGACCAGGGTTCAGCCCCGAAGAGGCCGAATTTGAGCGACAGGCCGCTGGGATTGATTCCCATGTCCAGCATAACATCGGCGATATTGAGGGCATAGGAGGGGGTACAGACCAGGGCCGTGGTCTTGAAGTCCTGCATGATCTGGATCTGCCGTTTGGTATTGCCGGAAGAGATGGGAATAACCGAGGCCCCCAGCCGCTCCGCCCCGTAATGCAGACCAAAACCGCCGGTAAAGAGACCGTACCCGAAGGCAATCTGAATCACATCATCGGCGGTGAGTCCGGCGGCACAGAGGATCCTGGCCACGAGATCGGCCCAGTTCTTGATATCATTACGGGTATAGCCGACCACCGTGGCCATGCCGGTGGTGCCCGACGACGAATGGATCCGCACCACCTCGCGCAGAGGCACGGCAAACATGCCATAGGGATAGCGGTCCCGCAGATCCTGTTTCATGGTAAAGGGCAGTTTATGGATATCCGCCAGGGAGTCGAAACTGTCAAAGTCAAGCTTCATCTCCCGGAACTTCTGCCGGTAGAACGGGACATGGGTGCCCACCCGATACAGGGTTGACTGCAGACGTTCAAGCTGCAACTGCTCCAGGTCAGCCCTGGACATACACTCTTTTTCCGGTTGCCAGTACATGATTTTTGTTTCCTTAAGTAGAAGGTAGAAGGTAGAAAGGCTGAAGACTAAAGGATATTATGTCACTGTACTGTCTATCCTTCAATCTTCAGTTTATCCCCCTTCAGTCTATCTATTTTCATCAATCCTTTCCCGTCCGAGATAGGCCCGCTGCACATCCTCGTTGGTCATCAGATCGTCCGCCGGGCCTTGCAAAATCACCTTGCCGGTCTCAAGGACATAGCCCCGGTCGGCAATGGCCAGGGCGGCCTTGGCGTTCTGTTCAACCAGCAGCACGGTTTTGCCTTCCTCACGCAGACGGACGATAATCTGAAAGATCTCTTTGACGATCAGCGGCGCCAGTCCGGTAGACGGCTCATCCATCATCACCATCTGCGGTCTGGACATGAGCGCCCGGCCCATGGCCAGCATCTGCTGTTCCCCGCCGGACAAGGTCCCTGCCAGCTGGTCTTTGCGATCCCTGAGCACAGAAAAAAGCGCGTACTGAGATTCCAGCAGCTCTTCCATCACCTGCCGCCCTTTTTTTTGCAGGACGTGAGCCCCGAGAATGAGATTCTCCTCCACACTCATGGTGGCAAAGATCTGCCTGCCCTCAGGGACCATGACACATCCCAGGGCGGGAATCTTCTCCGCGGAAAGGGCGCAAAGGTTCTGGCCCCGGAAGACGATCTCACCTCCCTGCGCCTTGACCAGACCGGCAATGGTGGCCAGCAGGGTGGTCTTGCCCGCGCCATTAGCCCCGATAATGGTGACGATCTCACCGGCATCAACATGCATGGAGACATGTTTGAGCGCCTTGATCTTGCCGTACCCTGATTCCAGATTGCGAATTTTAAGCATTGTAAAACATATCTGCAAAGAGTTGAAAAAGGTGAAAGTTTTCTATTCGCCAAGATAAATCTTGATCACTTCCGGATTCTGCTGAATGGCAGCCGGAATATCTTCCGCTATTTTCTGACCAAAGCACAGGACCACAATCTCGTCCGAGATATCCATAACCAGCGACATATCGTGTTCAACCAGAAGCACGGTAACGCCGAGGTCACGGATCCTGGTGATCAGGCGCCCCACCTCGGCCGTTTCATAAATATTAAGACCGGCCGCTGGCTCATCCAGCAATAACAGCGACGGCTCCATGGCCAGGGCCCTGGCCAGCTCCACCGCCCGCTGCAGGCCAAAGGCAAGACTGGTGGCCGGGACATGGGCACAATCGGCAATCTCCAGCAGCTCCAGAAGAGCCATGGATTTGTCACGGATCGCCTTTTCCTCGGGCCAGGTCCATGGCGCGTGGAACATGGAGGCCAGAAAGCCGGCCTTCCCCTGGATATGACGGCCGACCATGACATTCTCCAGGGCGGTCATTCCGGAAAACATCTTGATATTCTGATAGGTCCTGGCCACTCCGCGGCCCGCGATCTCATGGGGGCGTCGACCCTGAATCTCTTGGCCATTAAAACGGACAGCGCCCGAGCTTGGGGCCAGGGCACCGGAGATAAGATTAAAAAGAGTGGTCTTCCCGGCCCCATTGGGCCCGATCACCGCCTTGATCTGGCCGGATGCCACCTGAAACGAGACGTCACTGACCGCATGCAGGCCGCCAAATTGGCGGTGCAGTTTTTCAATCTCCAATAACGCCATACCGCCTCTATGCCTCCTCATCCTTCGGTGCCACCGGCAATTGATCCTGTCTCTTTTTACGCGAGACCAGTCTCAGGATACCATCCGGGGCAAAGAGCATGATCAGGATCAGGATCAGACCGAAGACCGCATCGTCGTAAGAACCAAAGACCCCGCGCAGGGACAGAAAATTGAGCAGAACCCCCATAAGCAGCGCCCCCCACAGATGGGCCATACCGCCCACCGCCACAATGGCCACATAGCGCACCGACTTCATCACCCCGGCCTCGGAAGGGCCGATCCCGCCATTGAAGTGGGTGAGCAGAACTCCGGCAATGGCGGCAAAGACCGCAGAGAGCACAAAAGTCTGCAGCTTGAAACGAGAGATATTCACCCCCATGGCATCGGCGGCCTCCTCGGCCCCGTGGATCGCCCGTAAGGCCCTGCCAACCCGGGAATGCATAAGGTTCAGCAACAAAAACAGGCCGAACACGAGCACGCCCCAGGCAATATAATAATTCTGCACCCGTCCCGACACGTCGCCACTCACCACCAGCCCCGGCAGCAGCACAAAGGGAGGCACCCCGGAGATCCCGTCCGCCTGGCCGAACCAGGCAGTGGCCAGAACCAGGCGGTAGATGATGATTCCAAATCCCAGGGTGGCCATGGCCAGATAATGACCTTTCAGTTTCAAAACCGGGATCCCGAGCAGCGCGGCAACCAAAGCCGCCGTCAGCACCGCCAAGATGGCAGCAACCCAGGGGAAGACCACCAGGAGATCGCCGCCATACAGATCTTTACCATTCAGCAGCAAACCACAGCTATCAAGGGACCGCACCAGCCACACATCCCGATAAGGCACGAGATTCCGGGTGGTCAGCGCGGCTGAGAGATAGCCGCCAATGGCAAAAAAACCAGCATGGCCCAGCGAAATCTGCCCGGCATAGCCCATCAGGACACACAGTCCGATAATGAGCAGCGAATAATAGGCGGCCATGGTCATCTGCGTCAGATAGAACTGCGTGCCCGTCCAGGTAGTCAGCAACTGCACCAGTATCACAACGCCCAGCAGGGGCAGAATCGCAAGGAATCTTTTCATCGTTTCAAGCTGTTGTAATAAAAATAACGACCACTTAACTCATATCTGCCAGACGCCGCTTCAAAGAGACAACCGAAAAAGATTGGCTGTCTCTTTGAGGCGGCATTAGGTGCCGTTATGAAAGAAGCAATGCTGCTGTGCTTATTTCATAACGGCATCTAAAACGCCTTCAATCGTGCCGCCTCCGCGGAACCAAAAAGTCCATGCGGCCGGACAAAAAGAATTACCAGAAGAATGGCAATGGAGATAGCATCCTTGAAGGCAAGGGGGACAACAGAGACCGAAAAGGCCTCAATAATCCCCAGCAACAGACCAGCCGCCACCGCGCCACCCGAGTTCCCTAAGCCCCCAAGAATGGCCACGGTAAACCCCTTGATGGCAAGCCCGGTACCAATATCATACTGGGTATAGGTAATGGGCGACATGACACAACCCGCAAGCGCCCCCATGCCGGCGCTGAGGGCAAAAGAGAGGGTCACCATATTCCGGGGATTAATCCCGCACAGAATTGCCGCTGTCCGGTTGGCGGCACAGGCACGCATCTCCCGACCAACCGGGGTTATTTTAAAAAACAGATGCAAGGCAACAACCATTACCCCGCAAGCTCCAATCACCCACAACACCTGGAGGGAAATTCGTGCCCCCAGAATGCCTATGGTCGTTATCTCATTACCTACAAAATAAGGGAGCGCCCGGATATTCTCACCCCAGATATGGACTGCCGCCTCCCGTGTCAAAATGGAGATGCCGATAGTGATAATGATCATCCGCAACACCGATGGACTTGCAAGCCAGCGGATGAAGATGATCTCGATCAAGGCCCCAACCACCATGGTCATGACCACCGCCAGAGCAATGGCCAGAGCGAGCGGCATAAAGAGCAGCAGACTGATCGAAATCATCCCGCCCAGCATGACAAACTCACCCTGCGCGAAATTAATAATTCCGGTGGTGTTGTAAATGATATTAAACCCGATGGCGACAATGGCATAAATACTGCCGTAGGTGATGCCGGCAAAGAGATACTGGACAAAAAGTTCAGTGGTCATAAAGAGATACGCGGGGCGATCAGATAATCAGACTGAAGGATAGCATTGGCGCCATCGTTCAAAAGTAGCTGTACCATTAAAATTCCATGATCGGCATAAGGAGCCGTAACGAAATGGACAGGAATATAATAGTTATTTCGTAACGGCTCCTAAAAAAAAGGCCGGGAAGAGGTCTCCCGGCCCGTAACAAGCGCTTCTTTCCCGGGCAACTATTTCCCTGTTTTCCCGGCATAGGCAACAAACTTGCCATCTTTTACGGTCATCATCTGGAAGGCATCAATGGTCAGGCCGTTATGATCCTTGGAGGAGAAAGAAAAGACGCCAGCGGTCCCAGGTATATTCTGCAGTCCCTCAATGGCGGCGCGTACTTTAGCACGGTCATTGCCGCCAACCTTGACAGCGGCCTCAAGGATCACCATGGCATCAAAGGCATGGCCGCCAAAGGTGGAGACATTTTCTTTATATTTCTCTTCATAGTTCTTTTTATACTGAACCAGAAGTCCTTTCTGAGGATGGTCGGCTGGCAGATCGGATGCGATCAGCAGACGGCCGGCAGGAAAGATAATCCCCTCAGCAGCCGCACCCGCGGCCTCCACAAATTTGACATTGCCAAAGCCATGACTCTGGAAGAGCGGAACATCCCACCCCATCTGCCGGATATTCTTGGCAACAATGGCCTGAGCCGGCGCAACCGACCAGTTGACAATAGCCTGCACATCCTTGTTGGCCTTGACCTTGGCCACCGGCGCGGACAGATCGCTATCAGCCGTATTATAAACCTCTTTTTCCACAATCTTGATACCGAACTCAGGGGCAATCTTCTCCAACTGCTCCTGTCCGGCCTTGCCGAATCCAGTATTATCAACAAGAACCGCGATGTTTACCAAACCCAGCTTGTTCATCTCCTTGTAGATCATCTTCACGGCATCGGAGTCTTTCTGCGGGGTCTTGAACACATAGGAAGCCACCGGATCGACAATGACCTCAGCTGCGGCGCAGGAAAGAAGCGGAGTCTTGCCATCTTCGACAATCTTCTTGATCTGCATGGTCTCACCGCTGGTGGAAGGCCCGATAATGGCAAGGACTTTTTCCTCCTCAATCAGCTGCTTGGCAAAGGAAACCGCCTTTTCAGGATTTCCCGCCGAGTCCTTGATAATCAATTCCACCTGTTTGCCATTCATCCCGCCCTTGGCATTGATATCTGCAACCAGCATCTCCAGGGTTCTGGCCTCGGGGCCGCCCAGGAAGGAGGCCGGGCCGGTTACCGCCAGAATGGCTCCCACCTTGATATTCTCGGCCCAGGCAGCAGGGGCAAGCATCAGACTTAAAGCCGCGGCCCCCATCATAACTTTCGATACCATCCGTTTCATAACCTTCCCCTTTTATAAATTACATTGATGGGAGACTTGAAAAATCAGGATTTTCGTTCCAGACCAAGGCGTGCGAAAAAATTTTACCGCAGGCATAGAGTTAATATTCCGAGGATAAAATTCTGAGCACAACGCAGAGATTGAACGAAAAGACATTTTTTCGAGGTTCCCTCATATCAGGGTGGCCACCCATCACCACCCCATTTTTTCTTACAGGGCGCAGACCTGCTCCCCGCTCAAAATCGTAAACCCGTCCTGCTGCAAAGCGGCAATGGCCCGGTCCATCTCATCAAAACGGAAGATCAGCACCGCATTCTCCCCGCTTTTATTGACAAAGGCATACATATATTCAACATTCAGCTTTGCCTGTTCAATGGTCTTCAAGACCTTCGCCAGACCGCCGCACCGGTCAGCCACCTCAACCGCGATCACCGTGGTGATCCCGACCGTGAAGCCATTGGCCTTCAAGACTTTTTTGGCCTTTTCCACATCATCAACGATTAAACGCAGGATACCAAAGTCCGCGGTATCGGCTACTGATAAGGCCCGGATATTGATGCCATTTTCGGCAAGCGTGGCGGTGATCTCCGCCAGTCGGCCGGATTTGTTCTCCAAAAAAACAGCAATCTGTTCTACGCGCATGACAAGTCCTCCTGGATGTGAGTTGCAAGGTAAAAGTTACAGGATGCAAGCTCCTTATCCTTACCTTGCAACTTAAAACTTTCTATTGTCAATAACCCTCTGCGCCTTGCCCTCACTGCGCTGGATAGTCCTGGGTTCCACCAGCTGTACCTTGCAGGTCACACCGAGCAGATCCTTGATGTCGGCCTGGATCTTGTAAGTCAACTTCTCCATATTCTTCACCTCATCAGAGAAAATAGCCTCACTGACCTCCACCTTGACGGCCATAGTATCCATATTGCCTTCGCGATTGACGACAATCTGGTAATGCGGCTCCACCCCTTCAACCCCCATGAGCACATGCTCCACCTGGGAGGGGAAAACATTGACGCCGCGGATGATCAGCATATCATCGGTTCGGCCGGCGATCTTTTCCATGCGGACCATAGTCCGGCCACAGGCGCACTTCTCATGGATGAGCCCGGAGATGTCTTTGGTCCGATAGCGGATCAGGGGGAAGGCCTCTTTGGTCAGGGTCGTAAACACCAGCTCCCCCTGCTCGCCCGGCGGCAGGACCTCGCCGGTATCGGGATCAATGATCTCGGGCAGAAAGTGATCTTCAAAGATGTGCATGCCGCGATCTGTTTCCAGACACTGCATGGCAACCCCCGGCCCCATCACCTCGGAAAGACCATAGATATCAACGGCCTTGATATTCAGCTTACGCTCCACTTCGTCGCGCATATTTTCACTCCAGGGCTCGGCGCCAAAGATCCCCACCCGCAGGGAAAGGCTCTTCGGGTCAACGCCCAGGTCTTGCATGGCGTCGGCAAGGTTCAGGGCATAGGAAGGGGTGGCGAGAAGGACGTTGGAGCCGAAATCCTGCATGATGGTGATCTGCCGTTTGGTGTTGCCGCCAGATACCGGAATGACCGTGGCCCCCAGTCGCTCGACGCCGTAATGAGCGCCCAGGCCGCCGGTAAACAGGCCATAACCATAGGCATTATGGATCATGTCACGGGAAGTGGCCCCGGCGCAGGTCAAGGCGCGGGCCATAACCCCGGCCCAGGTCTCAATATCCTTCTTGGTGTAGCCGACCACGGTTGGCTTACCGGTAGTACCGGATGAGGCATGCACTCGCACCACCTGATCCATGGGCACCGTGAAAAGCCCAAAGGGATAGTTGTCGCGCAGATCATCCTTGACCGTAAAAGGCAGCTTCCGCAGATCAGCCAGGCTCTGGATATCCGTGGGCTTTACCCCGGCGGCATCCATCTTGGCCCGATACGGAGCAACAGTATTATATACCCGGGCCACCAGATGTTTCAGCCGGGTCAGCTGGATGGACTCAAGCCCTATACGAGGCAGGGTCTCAATTTCTTTTTCCCAATACAGGGTTGTCATTGTACTCCTGTAACACATTTAAAAGCCTCAGTAGATTACTGCTTACTGCTTAATAATCTGAAATTATATATCTTATATTTTTTGCTTTGGTCACCATTTTTAACAAGAATGAGCTGAAATCATCTTGTGACAAACGACATCAGAGGCAATGACGCACCCGTCATCAAAAGCAGCGGCGCATATTTCCCTTCGTCCATTATCGTGTCGAACTAACTTATTATTGTTTCAATCGTTCAATTTCCTGCCGTATTTCACCAATTACCTCTTTGTTTCTAATTTCCTTCTTATCACCGACTTTCGAGGAATAGATGTAAAAAACTTTACCACCATACTGCTGAGCAAACTTCTCATGGGTTTTGCCTTGCAAATCTTTTTCCTTGAATATCTGCGGATATTGAATGCATTGATGCACCGGTTTGATCTGTATTCCAATATAATTGAAAACGGTTCATGACACTGTTCAATATCCACTCTTTAGCCATTTGGTGCCCCTAATTTCAAAAATTTCTCTTGGTACTGAAGTTTTTCAAGGTCAATTTTCTTGTCCAATTTGAGAGGATCTTTGAAGACATAAGGCAGTTTCTCAATTTCTTTACTCAGATCGGCCTTAAGGGTATCTTTTTGAAATAGATATTCAGTGGCCGCAATATCCATTTGATTGATATTCAGCTTATTTTTAATTGTTGGGATAAAATCTGAATTTATTTCATAACCAACTGAATTACGGCATAAATTCCTAGAAACAAGTGAGGTTGTGCCACTGCCGAGGAAGGGATCCAAGACCGTCTCTCCTGAAAACGAAAACATTTTTATCAGGCGAGACGGTAATTCTTTGGGAAACATCGCAATGTGGGCTTTTTGTTTTTCCCCTGCGAAATACCAGTGCCCCGAAAAATACGTATTCCACTCGTCCTTTGTCATTATTGACAGCTCTTTTTGTTCCTTTGTTGGTGCAGGAGAGGTACCCGGTTTTTTGAAAAGTAGGACAAATTCATAGTCAAGTTTTAAGATTCCGTTTCGGGGATAGGGAAAACTCCCCATTATTGTAGCACCGCCAGTCGTATTACAGGTTGTAACTTTCTGCCAGATGACAGCCCCCATATAGTCAAACCCTATAGTTTCGCAGAATTTAATTATTTCTGTTCGTATAGGTATTACTTTATAACGCCCATAATAAACTGCCCTGGCGAACTGATCTCCAATATTAACACACATCCGGCAGCCGGGATGTAATACTCTGTGGCATTCTTTCCAGACAAGATTGAGATTATTGATATAACTTTCATAGCTGTCATGGAAACCGATTTGATCCTCCGTGCCGTAGTCTTTTAATTGCCAGTACGGGGGCGAGGTAACAACCAAATGAACAGATTTTATCATAGACAAGATTCATTTGTCGGCTATCACCGTTTATTATTGTATGAATAGTTTTCAATAGGGTTATCCCTGACTGACTTTTCTGCCGGCGGCAAAGGCCTGCAGATTCACTTCCCGGAACCGTGCCGGCACCCGGGCGCTGATAATCCCTTCATACACTGAAGCGTCAATAGGCAGAAAGGTGGAAGCAGCGCCGACCATCACCACATTGGCGGTCCGCACCTCGCCCACTTCCCGCGCCAGATCAAAGGCATCAACCAGCACCACCTTGATCCCAAGGGAGGTGATATGATCGAGCACATTCTCGGGATAGCTGGTCTGACCGGTGGCCACAGAAGGCGGCAGGATCTTCTGGGTATTGACAATCACTATGCTCTTCTTGTGGAGATAGGGCAGATAACGAACCGCCTCCATCATCTCGAAGGCCACCTGGATATCAGCCCGGCCCGGCTCAATCAGGGGCGAATAAACCTTATCACCATAGCGCAACTGGGCCGTGACCGATCCGCCGCGCTGGGCCATGCCATGCACCTCGCTCTTTTTGGCGTCATACCCTGCCGATAGCAGGGCATAGGCCATGATCTCACTGGCCAGCAGAATACCCTGGCCGCCGACTCCCGAAAAAAGAATATTACCCTGCGCTCCCATTCCTATGCCTCCCGCCGAACGATGGCGTCAAATTTACAGACCGCCTGACACTGGCCGCAACCGTTACACTGCACCTCACTTATCAAGGCGAAACCTTTCTGCTTCTCCTTGTACCCGAGCGCCTTTACTTTCTGGGGACTCAATGGGTTCCAACTGATAGCAGGGCAGCCAAGCCGGACGCAGGCCATACAGCCGGTACAACTGGCAAGCCGGGTGATGCAGGGAATATGTTTCGCCTTTTTCATCTCGGGAAGAAGCACGCAAGGCGCCCTGGCAATGACCACCGAGGCCTCATCACGCTCCAGCGCCTTTTCCAGTACCTGGCGGCAGGCCTTGATATCATGGGGATTCACCACGTCCACATGCCTGACCCCGACAGCCCGGCACAAGGCCTCAAGATCAATGGCGTTGGCGGCCTCGCCCTTGATATTGCAGCCGGAAGCAGGGTTATTCTGCTGCCCGGTCATAGCAGTGATCCGGTTATCGAGGATGATCAGCAAGGAACTGGAACCATTGTACACGCTATTGATCAGGCCGGACAAACCGCTATGGATAAAGGTGGAATCGCCGATGACCGACACGATCTTGCCCTTGGCTTCCGTCCCAAGGGCCTTGGCCATGCCATGGGCAATCCCCACCGAGGCCCCCATACAGACGCAGGAATCCATGGCTGACAGGGGCGGCAGAAAGCCCAGGGTGTAGCAGCCGATATCGCCGGAGACAAACAGTTTCATCCGCGACAGGTTGTAAAAGATGCCGCGATGCGGACATCCGGCACACATATTAGGCGGACGCATAGGCAGCGCCACCGGTGCGAAAAGCTCAGCAACCGGGGCGGGATCAACAGACTTGCGAACGATAGCGGTATTCAGTTCCCCCTGATTGGGGATCAGATCCTTACCATGACACTGGATCCCCATGGCCTTGATATGCAGCTCCAGGAAAGGATCGAGTTCTTCGACGATATATAGTTGATCAACGGATGCGGCAAAGTCACGGATCTTCTGTTCCGGCAGGGGCCAGCACATGCCGAGCTTGAGGACAGCGGCCTCGGGAAAAGCCTCTTTCACATAGAGGTAGGAGACACTGGAGGTAATAAAACCACGCCGGGTATCCCCTGCTTCCACCAGATTATACGGCGCGGTCTCGGCCATCTCCCGCAGTCGGCGCATCCGCTCTTCCACGACCACCCTCCGTAAGCGGGCATTGCCAGGCAGCATGACAAACTTGGCGGGCATCTTTTCAATCCCGGGGCTTACCGAAGAGCTCACCTTCTCCCCCTTTTTGACCACACTCTTGACATGGGCAATCCGGGTCGTGATACGAAAAAGAACCGGGGTGTCAAACTCTTCACTGATGGCAAAGGCCAGTTTGAGCAGCGCCCCTACTTCCGCAGGATCAGAGGGCTCCAGCATGGGCAGCTTGGCGGCAAAGGCATAATTGCGGCTGTCCTGCTCATTCTGGGAGGAATGCATCTCCGGATCATCGGCCACAATCACCACCAATCCTCCCCGCACCCCGGTATAGGAGGCGGTAAAAAGAGGATCAGCTGCCACATTCAGGCCTACATGTTTCATGGTGGCAAGGGCCCGGACGCCCGCAAACGAGGCGCCGATAGCCACCTCAAGACCCACTTTTTCATTGGGCGCCCACTCGGTATAGACCCCCTCATAGCACGAGAGGTTTTCCAGAATCTCGGTGGAAGGGGTGCCGGGATACCCGGATGCGACCTTGACTCCGGCCTCATAAGCGCCCAAAGCAATGGCCTCATTACCGGACATCCACACAGAATCATCTCCAGGCTCTATCACGTTAACTCCTTAAAATTTTTAGGTGCCGTTGCCAAGCAAGCAAGGTCTTTTTCTTGAGTGCTTAGTTTACGGCACCTTATGCCGCACCCAAAAAACAACCAATCTGTTCCGGCTGTTTTCTGGGTGCGGCGTCTTGCGGATAACATGCAAAACAATATACAAGGTACCGTTAACGACTGTGAATTGTAGTAATTATTCAATAACGCCTTAAAATGCTACCTCTGCAGATAATCACTTCAAAGACTTCTGATCCGGCGTCTTGAACTGCAAAGGATACACCAGCAGCATCGACTCATTGGCGGTCAGCACATCGCCAAAACTCCCCTGGGTGACAACACCGACATATAACTGCTCAACACCATCCTTGAGTGGCAGATGTTGGGAACGGGCATCATAATCTGCGATATATCCACCAACCTTTCTGGTGCGCCAGAGTTCCTGGAGCCCGACGTCATTCCACTTCATCCCAACCATAGTCCCGGACTCAAAGATCTGGCTGCTGCGCACCAGACTGGTCCAGGTAGGGGTATTGGCATTGATGATGATATCATCAATGCCATCTCCATCAACATCGGTGACCAGGATCCGTGAGGGGATATACAGCTCTTCAAAGAGGATATCCGTCGTGCCATCAACCACCTTGGTGGTCTCTCTTATGGCACCAGTCTGCTGGGTCATCTGCATTGCTGACTTCCCGCCAATATACCGTTTGGTGGCGCCATAGCGCTCTTCGCTCTTCCACAGTACCTTGCCGCTTTGTTTCATCACCAGCAACTTGTTCCATTTATCAAGAACCACAACCTCCCACTCACCATCGCCATCAAGATCCGCGAAGGAAAAATCAAAGATATTCACGCCGGCAGGCACAGGCAGACGCTCCTCGCCAACAAGCTGCGAACCGTCCTGGATCAGAATATAAATAGGGCCGCTGATGGCCACCCCCTCAGTCCCCGCCTTCTGTCCTGCCAGCACCACACCGAGTCCGGGCACCTTGACCGGACGGATATAATAGCGGGCATTAACAAAAAGGACAGCCATCTCTTTGCCGTTCCATTCCACACCCATGGAACCTGGCATAGTGGGATCAGCGGCGCTGATATAGATCTCGGCCTTGCCATTGCCGTTCAGATCGGCGGCATTCACTGCATGAATCTTGTAACGGGCAAGAGGTTTGATCTGGGCAAACTCTACAAGACGCCCTTCATTCAATTTATACACCACGACCTTTTCCCGATCAGCCATCACCACTTCCAACGCGCCATCGCCATCCACATCACCAATAGCTATCCCCTCCAGTGATAACGGCACATTACGGGTCTTGAAAAATTGACTGGTGCCTTCACTCCACAGCAGAGAAGAGTTTCCAAGACCGGCCGAGGCCCTGAAGGTACGATCCGGATGGGCTGTTTGCAAGGCCCCTGAATCCGCATCAACAGCCGCTGTCGGCGGCACCACCGCGCCCGCTGGCCGTTTTTTCCCGAAGGTTTTTTCCAGCACTGACCAGGCCAGCCCATCAATGGCCGTCATCACATCCCCTTCCTTGGCGGCCGTCGTATAGAAAGTTTCACTGCTCTTTGCTGCCGTCGAATAAACCTTGGCATCAAAACTCATCCCGCCGCCAAGGGAGGTGACACTCCCGTACAGGAGATAATCCGCCCCCATCTTTCCAGCCAGGGCCTCCAATTGATTTGGATCTACCTTGCCCCCTGCCCCTAAAGCCGCATCCACTATTTTTTTATCAACCGCCACAACCCCTGCCTCCGCCGACAAACGGCTGGCCAGCATCTCGCCCAGGCCATCACGAAGATAGGACATATCCTTGGAGGCATTCACCGTAAAGGGCAAAAAGGCCACTGTCGAAGGCGTCTTCGCAGCATGGGCCGAAGCGAAAGAGAGAAGCAGGGAAAAGAGGACACACCAACAAGAGAGACGACACAGCGAATGAATTTTCATAATGAATCCCATGAACGAGAGTATGAACAGGGTATGCAGGCGATTACACCTGCAGTGAATTCCAATACCAGCAGTAGCTGCCTCCAGAGTAGGCGCTTCCTTTCCTGATAATCGAAGAAATCGTTCCGAACAACTGACGTCTTTCTGAACATTGCTTCATGATGAGCAACCGCGCAGCAAAATAGCCTGAAGGATACATTACAGGTTTTACCCGAAGGGCACGCGCCCTCTTCCAAAGGAACAAAATTTATCCTTTGATTTCAGGAAGATTCATCTTCGCATCCCTGGAAGGGCTCAAAAAAGAATCGCGCACCTGCCCTTGACCAGACAAAACAAAGTACCCCGAAACGGGGAAAACAGGCAAGCAATTTTTAACAGAAATTTTTGACAGCTCAAGGATCTGCCGCAAGACTGACAAGCGCTCTTCATTTGACATAGCATGAAGCATAAAGATCGTAATTATAACTCTTTCTGACGGAAAAAAGGGAGCTATCACATAGTTACCCTGACCAGTATCGAAAAACAGTCAATCCGCAACGAGCGCCCCGGCCCGGTATAATTGAAAAACGCGTTGAACGGGCTTGTTCTCACGGATGATTTTTTAGATCTGCCAGCTCAAACAACAAGAGCCATGGAAAAAGCATGACACACTTCCCGTGCTGCGCCCGCAGGAGAAAAAAGACACGTATTTTTTAACACGCTTCAGGAGTCAAAAAAACGGCCTCGATGTCCTCAATCTCCGCCTGAGCCTCTTCCCACTGACCGTACCAACGCTCCAGATGGCTTTTGCATTGGTCGTATTCGGTACTGGTCCTGGCCCAGGCCTGCTCATCATAATAGAGTTCAGGATCAGCCATCAGGACCTCCAGTTCCTCCTTGCGGCCTTCCAGGATAGCGATCTGTCTTTCCGCCTCTTCTGCCTTTTTCTTCCAGGGAGCAAGTTTGCCACTGCGCTCCTTCCGCTCCAGGGCCTCCTGTTGCCGCTTCTCCTTTTTGGATTCCCGTGAATGCTCACCCCCGCTGCCATCGGCAAGCGCCTGGGCCTGGGTCCCCGCGATCTTCTTTTCTGCATTTTCCAGGTCTGCCTTGCGCAGATACTCGGTCACATTCCCTTCATACAGGGCCACCCGGCCATCTTTGACCTCCAGCACCTTATTGACAAAGCTATCAAGGAAATAGCGGTTATGCGAGACCACAATGATACAGCCGTCATACTGGGCCATGGCCTCCTGCAGCACCTCCTGAGAACTTATATCCAGATGGTTGGTCGGCTCATCAAGGAGCATGAAATTGGCTGGCTTGGCGATCATCCTGGCCAGGGCCAGTCGACTCTTTTCGCCCCCGGAAAGCACTGCCACCTTCTTGTCCACCTCTTCGCCTCTGAACAGAAAGGCTCCCAGCAGAGAACGCATCCTGGTGATGGTCAGATCGGCGCCGGAAAGCGCCATGGTCTCAAGGGCGGTCAGGGTGGGCGACAGCTCCTGGGCCTGATGCTGACCAAAATAGGACAGCTGCACATTGTGCCCAAGCTTGATCTCACCCGCGTCATACTCCAGTTGCCCGCCGATGATCTTGATCAGGGTTGACTTGCCGGCGCCATTGACCCCCACCACTGCCACCTTATCGCCACGCTGCAGCTGCAGGTTCACATCGCGAAAGACCTGCCGCCCCTGATAGCTTTTAGTCAACCCCTCAATCTGCAGCACATCACGACCGGAGGGGGGGGCGGGCGGAAAGGTGAAGCGAATCTGCTGTTCATCATCGGACAGCTCGATCATATCAATCTTGTCAAGCTGCTTCACCCGGCTCTGCACCTGTTTGGCCTTGGTGGATTTGGCCCGGAAACGCTCAACAAAACGCATGGTCTGTTTAATCTTGGCCTGCTGATTATCATAGGCCCCCTTTTCGATAATCCGGCGCTCCGCCTTTTCCTTGACATAATAGGAGTAATTCCCCTTATAGACCGACAGCCTGCCCAGACTCAACTCCCAGGTTGCCTTGGTGATCTTGTCGAGAAAGGTCCGGTCATGGGAAATAACCACCATGGCCCCCGGACAGGTGCGAAAGAACTCCTCCACCCAGGTCAGTGACTCCAGATCCAGATGGTTGGTCGGCTCATCCAGAAGCAGCAGAGAGGGCGAAACCAGCAGCATCTTGGCCAGCATCAGGCGCATGACCCAGCCGCCGGAAAAGCTGGTCACCGGCGCCTCCATGTCCGTCTGCTTGAAACCCAGCCCCAGCAGCACCTTTTCCACCCTGGCCCGGATGGTATAGATATCATGCCCTTCCAGCTGATGCTGCAGCTCCCCCTGGCGCTCCACCATGGCCGCAAAGAGCTCGGATTCCTGATCCGTCACCGCCAGCTGGTCATGCAAAAAATCCGCCTCCTGCTGCAGGGTCAGGATCTCATCAAAGGCGCTCTCCGCCTCCTGGTACAAGGTATTCTCCGAGACCAGGGCGCTGCTTTCCTGGGGCAGATAGCCCACGGTAAAATGTTTCGATTTGGTAATCACCCCGTCATCACAGGCGGCTACCCCGGCCATGATCTTGAGCAGAGTTGACTTGCCGGCCCCGTTGACTCCAATCAGACCAATGCGGTCGCCGGCATGGACCCGCTGGGAGATATCCTTAAACAGATGTTTCTCGCCAAAGCGGACATCCAGATGATTAATTGACAGCATAGTCCAAAGTTCCTCGTTTCATATTCATATCCGTTACAATTTCTAATCGGTCGGCCAATCCCAACCGCTCAAACCGTTGCATATTCAATCGTTTCATCCCGATAACCGCAGAAAGATCAAGCGGGGAGATCCGCACTGTCACCCGTTTGCCAACCGGGCATGAGGCCAGCAAGGGCCGAATCCTCTTCAGCCAGATCCTGCTCGCCACCAGTTCACCAAAGGCAGGATGATAAGGCCCGGCCAGCAGCTCACGCTCCAGCGATGCTGACGGTTGCAGACCAATGCGC
>JANMTN010000069.1:0-9594 GCA_031390685.1 Desulfobulbaceae bacterium | reverse complement strand
GGAATAGCCGGTAAGCGCCTCGAGAAAGCGGTTCATCTCGATGATCTGGAGGTCCTGGTTGAGCAAGGCGATACCGTGCGGTACGCCATTCAGGATTTCCAGGAGTTCGGGACATTGGCTCATGGCTTCAGATGTCCCGGTTAAGGGACGGGACAGTTGAATGATTTTTGGGGGTGATGTTTGGCCTGTAGTCTGTTCCGTATTGTTTCTATCTGTTTCGTATAGCATGCTTTGTCCAGAGGAGTCAATTGTTTTCTATGCAGAGTTATGGGTGTTGAGGGTTGCATGGGGAGGGTATTGATTCTTCTGGATTTAACGGGGCTTGCTGTCCCTGCCGCAAGTATTGGGTTCGGGGTGGTAGGGATGTGGCGCTTTGTTCCTGATTGTTTCAGCGGAGGTGCTGTATGTTCTCTTTTGTTTCGAAATGTTTTGCGGCGTGATTCTGCCTCATGGCTCGACTTTGGTAACATGTTGTATTTATATGAAATGTATATTTGGCACGATCCTTGTAATAGAAACAACAAACAGCACAACAGGTCTGCTGGGGTGCAACAGGTATCAAGAAAACTGCGGAGGTTGCCATGAAAAAAATACTTAACACTTTTCAGAAATGGATGACGGCGATCACCTTTGCCGAGGCCGGGGAGTGGGATATGGCCAAACAGATGTCCCCTGTCAGTGTCCCGAACAGAGAGATCAGTCAGTTTGAGCAAACCTTTATGGCAGCTACCTTTGCCGAGGCCGGGCTTTACGAAGATGCCGTCAGGATGGCTGAGGGTCTTAGTTATCAGGCCCCGACAACCGATGGCTTTCTCCAGTCGCTTGGTCTGGGAGGGGTTCGCGTGACTTATGGTGTGTTTGCCGCTGGTTCTGCGTGATAACACCAGCGTCCGGTAACCTTTAAAAAGGGGCGGGTCAAATGGCCATTTCGGCAACTGCGCTCGTTGTCTCCGACGATACGAATTTTGCCCAAACAATGGAAAGCCTCCTCCAGCGCTGGGGCATGGTTGTGGAGTTGGCAGCAGAAGCTGTGTATTTGCCCGTCGACGGGGTGGATGTTGTCCTGCTTGATATCCGGAAGCAGGAGGGCAATGGGCTTGCTCTCCTGGCAACCATTCGCATGAGGATGGTTGACGCCGAGATCATTCTTGTAAACAGGCCGGACAATATACAGTTATCCATGGCAGGAATGCACGCTGGAGCGGATGATGAGATCATTTCTCCTTTTGATACTGCTACCCTGAAGAAGAAAATTTCTGCAGCTATTCAGTGCCGGAAAAAACGGCGGGGGAAGAGGTCGTTGTTTAAAAGATTTGAAGATGCCATGACCGCTATCACTTTTGCCCAAGCCGGAGAATTTGATACTGCCGTTGACTTGTTGAATGAGTCGGAGGAGAAGCCTTCCTCCCATAAAGAACGAAAAAAAACATAGGCAGCACCTTGAGTTGGCTGTCTTTAAACCGATGCTGATGGAATTGGGGGAAACATGGATGATATCAAAATTCTGCTGGTAGATGATGAGGAAGATTTTATCAAGACATTGTCGGAGCGTCTTGATCTGCGCGATCTTGGCAGCGAGACGGCGCTCAGCGGCGAACAGGCGTTGGGGTATGTCGGTGACAATGAACCCGATGTCATGGTTCTTGATCTGAAGATGCCAGGCATTGACGGGATGGAAGTGCTCCGTCGGGTCAGAAAAACCTATCCCCATATCCAGGTTATTATCCAGACCGGGCACGGGAACGATCTTGATGAAGCAGAGGCAAGGCGACTTGGAGTCTTTGATTATCTCAAGAAACCGATTGAGATCGAGATTCTGGTGGAAAGGATTAAGGCCGCTTATCAGGCAAAAAATAACTTGCTTGATAAATCGGCTAGCGCTGTCACCTTTGCCGAAGCAGGCGAATATGAAACTGCCAGAAATTTATTGAAGAAATGAGCTGTGGAGTCGTAGCGAAATAATAATAAATTTTTCGACCAGGTCGTAACAGCTCCTTATGCCGTTTTGCCATCCTGATGACGGCATTTTTTTTATAACGGCTACGTTAACTCTTTCCGGGAAGGCCAGACAGCAATGCAGAAACAGGCAGTAGTTATGACCAGCCAATTTATTGTCAGTGGTGAAAGGATTGAAATCCGCCCGCTGGTGGGTTCCGGCTTGGGTGAAGTGTATCCGTTGGAGGACAAGTTCCCGACCCTGTTGGAGCTCGAACAGAAGTATGTGCAAAAGGTCCTGGCTCATGTTGCCGGGAACAAGTCGCGGGCGGCTGAGGTACTGGGCATAGACCGGGTTTCTCTGTGGCGAAAGCTGAAGAAGCTTGAAGGCATTCCGGCTGCTGGCCCACGGTTCGGGAAATGCTCTGAAAAATCATGAAGATGTATGTTGCCACCATCCCCGGCAGCGCCATGAAGGTTCGTTCGCGTGAGTCTTATTATGCGCGGCAGAAGAGGATTTTTGTGGTGGTCGTTGTCCTGGTGGCCATTGTTCCCCTGCTGTTTATCAGTTGGACGGTCTCACGATTTTATCAGGAATCATGGCTTGACAAGACCACAGTAGAACTGACCAGCCTGGCCAATAACCGCCGGGAGATCATTGATCTCTTTCTGGATAGTCAGGAAAATATCCTTGCCGGCTATGCGGAACTTTATGATTTTCCCTGGTTGAGCGCCCCCGGCAACCTGGAGAAGCTTTTCAGGGCCATGAATCATCAGGGGATTATTGTCGATCTGGGCCTTATTGCCAAGGATGGCAGTCACCAGAGTTATACCGGCCCTTTTGTAGAAGACCTGAAGGACAAAAATTATGCAGAGGCGCACTGGTTTGCCGAAGTCATGCACAGTGGGAGGTATGTGAGCGATGTGTTCACCGGCTTTCGAGGGGTACCGCATTTCATTGTGGCCGTAACCGATCCTGCCCATTCCTGGATCCTGCGGGCGACCATTAATTCCGAGCTGTTCAATGCCCTGCTGGCGAGCACAGTGGTTGGCCCGGGTGGAGATGCCTTTATCATCAATCGTCAGGGTGAGATGCAAACCCCAAGCCGCCTGGGCCTGGCCTCTTTGCCTACCTGGGAGAAAATGCTCCTGATCTCGAATGACAGCCTGACCATTCATAATACCCAAGGTTTTCTCTACGCCACCACCGGGATGAAAAATAACGCCTGGATTCTGGTGCTGAAAACAGATATCGAGACCTCGCTGGCGGATTTTTACCGGGCCAGACATCGTGACCAGGTGATCATTGGCGGCGCAGGCCTCCTCATCATAGCGGTGGCCATTGTTCTGGTTTTTTCCATGATGAACAAGGTTGAAGACGCCGACCACCAGCGCGTGCTGCTTTATGATCGAATCCGTTATTCGGAAAAAATGGCCTTGATCGGCAGGATGGCGGCCAGTGTCGCCCATGAAATCAACAACCCCCTGCAGATTATTGGTGATCAGGCCGGTTGGCTTGATGAACTGCTGAGCGAAGAAAAACCGTCGCAGCTGAAAAATAGTGATGAATATCGAAACGCTATTCTAAAAATCAGGGCCCAGGTCAAACGGGCCAGCACGATTACCCATAGGCTGCTGGGGTTTTCCCGCAGTACGGATGGACTGAAGTCCGAAGCCGATCTCAATGCCCTGGTGGAGGAAACGGTTTCGTTTCTGGAAAAGGAGGCGCAAAATCACCGGATCATTATCCGTCGTAACCTCGATTCCAGCCTGCCGCTCATCACTACCGACAGCACCCAATTGCAGCAGGTCTTTCTTAATATCCTCAATAATGGTGTTGATGCCATTGGTGCTGACGGTGAAATTACCATCAGCACCAGGGTGGCTGGAAAGCAGATCATTATTGAATTTGCCGACAATGGGCCGGGACTTTCGGAAGATGCCTTAAAAAAGGTCTTTGAACCGTTCTTTACCACCAAAAAAATGGGGAGCGGCACCGGAATTGGCCTGGCAATTTCCTATAACATCATGGAACGGCTTGGTGGCAGTATTGAGGCGCGAAACGGGTTGGAGGGTGGTTGTGTTTTCCGGGTCACCTTGCCGGCTCCACTTGTGAACGCATAAAGTACCATTCACCCATAAGGGACAGGGCGCAGAGGAAATAAAATGGCTGATTTTTCAGTGCTGGTGATAGATGATGAAGAGGAGTTCGTCTCTACCCTGGTGCGACGACTGCGTAAAAGGGGCTGGGAAAGCGAAGGGGTGCTGACCGGTGGCGAGGCCATACTCAAGATTACGGCTGGTGACTTTGCAGTGGCACTTCTTGATATGCGTCTTCCTGATATGGACGGCAGCGAAGTCCTGCGGGAAATAAAGAAAATCAACCCGCAAACCCGGGTTATTATCCTTACTGGTCATGCCTCGGCCAGTGAGGGAGAGGAGGGGATTCGCAACGGGGCCTTTGATTATCTGATCAAACCGGTGGAATTTGAAACACTCCTGGAAAAACTTCAGGCGGCCAGGGAGCGGAGTCCATAAGGATACGCCGCATCAGGCCGAGGAAAAATAGTCCAGGAACATGACAGGGTACCTCGCAACCAAGTGGGAGCGATGGATTTTATTATTTAACAAGGAGAAAGGAGTAAATGGAATGAATTTTTTCAAAGAATTAAATCAGTTCATGCTGATGGGCGCCAGAGCTCATGCCCAGTGGGAACTTGATGTCTCCAACACCATCCTGCATGATCGCAAACGGATCGCGATTTTGTGCCTACTTATTGTCCCGATTCTCATTGGCGGCGTGGCCTTTGCCGATGATGTTATTGGTCAGTTGCCCGGTATGCTTGGCGGCAAGACGGCTTATGCCCCGGCCTTTTACACCCCGACCATCTTCTTTGCTTCCATCGGGGTGGGTCTTGTTGCCGGTCTGATCACCGGCTGTATTGGCGCTGGTGGCGGCTTTATTATCGCCCCCGCCCTGATGAGCGCCGGGGTAAAAGGTATCCTTGCCGTCGGCACCGACCTGTTTCATATCTTTGCCAAGGCAATTATGGGCAGCGTTCTTCATCGCAAGCTGGGTAATATCTCTGTCGGCCTGGCCGCATATTTTCTCGTAGGCTCCATCGGCGGCGCTACTCTGGGCGGCTGGGTCAACCGGACTCTGTATGAGAAGAACCCGGTATTGAGCGATGCCTTTATTACCACTATCTATGTCCTGATGCTGGGTTTTCTCTGCTCCTACGCCTTGCTTGATTTTTTTCGTTCCCGCAAACCAGCGCCAGTGCAAAAGGCTTCCGACATTACGGCCGGTACCGCTGGTATGACCAATCTGGCCCGCAAGATTCAGTCTGTCAACCTGCCCCCCATGGTCACATTTGATGAGGGCATTACTCCCGGAGGTCGCAAGATATCCTGGTTGTTTCTGGTGATCAGCGGCTTTGTGGTTGGTATGGCCGCAGCCATCATGGGCGTAGGCGGCGGCTTCTTGACCTTTCCCATATTTGTCTATACCCTGGGTGTCTCTTCAGCCACCACTGTTGGTACCGACATCTTTCAAATCATCTTCACTGCCGGATACGCTGGGCTTTCCCAGTATGCCGTGTATGGTTTTATCTTCTATACCCTGGCTATGGGCATGCTGCTCGGCTCTCTGTTCGGCATTCAGGTCGGTTCCCTGATTACCAAGGTAGTCAGCGGCGCCACTATTTGCGGACTGTATGCCATGGCTACCTCGGCTGGTTTTGTCAATCGTGCCTTTGCCCTGCCTTCCAAGCTGGCCAGCATGGGGTATATCTCCATGTCGCCTGAGACCGGCAAGATGCTGGAAACCGTGGGCACCTGGATTTTCTTTGTGGTGCTTAGTGGCTTTTCCATCTGGGTCTTCTATATCTTTTTCACCAATATCAGCGTCCTCAAAGGAGAGGGCCACACCGCTAAGGAGGTAAAAGCATGATTGCCAATAAAAAAGAGTTCAGCAGTGGCCTGGTGCTTCATATCGCTTTCTGGATTGTTTTTGCACTGCTTCTCTCGCCGCTGTATCCTGGTCAGGGCAAGAAGGTAAATATGCTGAACTATATGGACAGCATGTATAATTCCATATCCAAGAAATCGGCCTACTATATCCCTGCCACCCAGAAGAAGGTAGAGGCCTTCCAGGGGAATAGCATAGCCCTGAATATTAAAACCGATGCGAGTCTTGCCGTGGAAAGAGTGACCACTCTGATGCAGCATGCCGGCATGAAGGTAGAGGCTGGCGATAAAGAGGTCAAGGTCAGTGGGGATCTTGGTGGGATGCTGACCGCCATCTTGGCTGATGCCGATTCCATGTACGCCAATAATGGACAGGCCGTCAGCAGTAAGTATGGTTCTCCTGAAAAACAGGTGATGTATGATTGGTATACCATCCTGAAGTCCATGGAGAAAAGCCTGACCAAACAGGAAAAATTCACGGAATCAAAGATACTCTATCAGGTGCGGACCAAGACTGTAGAGCCATCCTATAATTATTACGGGATTGAGTCGCAGTCCATTCAGGACAAAGCGGTATTGGTGATTTTGTCTCTGGTTGGTTATGTAATCTATACCATGTGGTACGGGTTTTCCATCCTCTTCATGTTTGAAGGCTGGGGACTCAAGCTTGAGCATTAAGAGTATGCTTAGCTGATTAGCTGCTTGTTCCGGGTGGGGTGCTGCCCGGAACAAGCGGGTTTGTGTCAGGTTAATCTCTGTTGCGCCAATACCCAGACCCAGACGTTTTCTGCGTTGAGATCATTGCGCATTTTTTTGTACCCGTTCCGTTCGCACGGTTTGCTTCAATTTTTATTTCCTTGATGACCTTTTTTCGATATATTCAAGAATCAGCTTCAATTACCGTCGAGGAAATTCCGTCCTGACCTGGCAATCAGCCCAGCTTGAACGACCCCGCCATGACCTTCTTTCTTGACCGCATTACCTCTCTGTTCCATAGTAAACCCAGGCTGACGCCGGCTGAATTGCAGGCCGCTTTTCGCGGTCATTACAAGGAATTCCGCTCCCTGCTTACCGCCAACAACAACTCCCTGGAACTGATGGCGGAGATGGAACAGGCCCTCAGCGTCGGTCACCCCTTTGGCATGGCCTTTATCCGGGGTAACTGTACTGCTCTTTCGGTGAATATCTATAAGATGATCCATCATCTGAACAGACTGGCCGATGGCAGATACGCCGAGCTTGACCAGCCATTCAGAAGCATCACCAGACAGCTTGAGCAGGTCATTGCCAGTCGGCCTGTGACCACTGAGGGGGCGGCAATCCTGTCCATGGCCGAGGTGGATGCCAGTATGGTGGATCAGGTGGGCGAAAAAATGGCTAATCTGGGTGAGGTCAGAAACCGGGTGGGCTTAAGAATCCCGGATGGCTTCGTGATGACTGCGGCTGCCGCCCGGCATTTTATCCTGGCCAATGATCTGCAGGTAGAGATCAATCGCCGCTTGAAAGGCCTTGAGCTTGATAACCTGGAGGAGCTGTACACTGTCAGCGCCGGCATCCAAGGTCTGATTACCAACGCGCCGCTGCCAAAAGAACTGGAAGAGGCGATCCTTGCCCATTATCAGCAGCTGGCCACCGACACGGAGTCCGAGCTACTGGTCGCCATCCGCTCAAGCGCTCTGGGCGAGGACAGCAGTAATGTCTCCTTTGCCGGCCAGTACCGGACTCAGCTCAATGTCTGCCGCGAATTTGTCGGGCAGGCCTATAAGGAGATCGTGGCCAGCAAGTATAAGAGTCAGGCCATTGTTTACCGGCAACAGCGGGGCTACCGTCATCAGGACGTGCATATGTGTGTTGGCTGTCTGCGTATGGTGGATGCCGCCATAAGCGGGGTGCTTTATTCTCGGGCTCCAGATGATCCGCGCAGCAATTTTGTCATGATCCAGGCGGCGCCGGGCCTTGCCAGCAACGTGGTCGATGGCAGTGCTGCAACCGAGCAGTTCAGGGTCAGCCGGACTTCGCCTTATAGCCTTATTAATCAGCAATCTGGAGCGGGGCGAGAGGGTGGCGGTGTCGATTCATTGCCGATACTTACCGCCGTCCAGGCAGCTGAGCTGGCCGAGGTTGGCGTACGTCTGGAAGAGCATTTCGGCACTCCTCAGGATATCGAGTGGTCAATCGATCAGAGTGGTCTTTTATATATTCTGCAAAGTCGTCCCCTGGGGCGGCCTGTTGTTGAAGAATCGTCGGTGTCTGTTGAAAACAATCCGTCGGCAGATGATCTGCCTGATCTGCCAGTTCCACTTCTTGCCGGTGGGGTATGCGCCAGTCGTGGAGTTGGCTGTGGTCCGGTTTTTGCTGTACGTTCCAGTGTCGATTTGTTGCGCTTTCCCAAAGGAGCAGTCCTGGTTATTGAGACCCCGTATCCAGATTGGGCCAGTTTGTTAAACCGGGCGGCAGCGGTGATCAGTGAAACCGGCCAGATGGCTGCCCACCTTGCCACCGTGGCCCGTGAATTCGGCATTCCAGCTATTTTCGGGATGAAACAGGCATTGATAACTCTTGAAAATCACCGCCTGATTACGGTGGATGCCACTGCGGGTAAGGTGTATGCTGGTCGGGTTGAAAGCTTGATGTCCCTGGCACCGTCCAGGCCGAATCTCATGGTCGGCAGCCCGGTGTACAAAATACTGATGGAGGCTATGGGATATATTACGCCTCTCAACTTGACCGACCCCGCCTCGCCATTTTTCAGGCCCGATTCCTGCCAGACCCTGCACGATCTTACCCGTTTCTGTCATGAGAAAGCCGTGGTCGAGATGTTTAATTTTGGTGAGCGGTACGGCTTTGACGATAAGGCCGCCAAGCAGTTGGTGGTGGATGCCCCTTCTCAGTGGTGGGTGATTGATCTGGACGATGGTTTTCGTTCAGATTTCAACCCGGAGAACCGCTATGTTGATCTTGACCATATTGTGTCCGTACCGATGCTGGCCATCTGGCAGGGTATGATCGCCTTTCCCTGGGCTGGCCCGCCGCCTGTCAGCTTGCGAGGATTTGGCTCCATTATCTTTCAGTCCACAAGAAATCCCGGTCTCGATCCGGCGGTACGCTCGACCATGGCCGCAAAAAATTATTTTCTTATCTCGAAAAATTTCTGTAACCTGAGCGTCCGGCTTGGTTATCATTTTGCCCTGGTGGAGGCGAACCTGGGGGAATTCCTCACTGAGAATTATGTTAACTTCCAGTTCAAGGGTGGGGCTGCCGATGAACATCGTCGCCTGCTGCGCATCCGCTTGATTAGCGATATCTTGAATGAATTTGGCTTCCGGGTAGAACAGAAGGCGGACGCCATGACTGCCAGGATCGAAAAAAAAACCGGCCATTTTTTGCTGGAACGCCTGAAAATTCTCGGTTATCTGATTATTCATACTCGTCAGATCGACATGGTCATGAGGGATGAGGGTATGATCGCCCAGTATCGACAGAAAATAATGTCAGATTTGCATACTTTTTTAGGTACCGTTACACAATAGCCTCATCTTTTTGACCCTTTCGTTACGGTTCCTTATGCCGTTTTGGCTATATAGAGGACGAGATTATTTTCTTGCAGCGGCTTAGGTAAATAAGAGATGGAGGATAAAATGACCACGGAGCTCAATATCCTGCTTATTGATGATGAGTTTGATTTTGTGG
>JANMTN010000034.1:0-4185 GCA_031390685.1 Desulfobulbaceae bacterium | reverse complement strand
CCATGGAAGAGGGGTTGCGCCAGCTCTACCTTGGTCTTGTGGACAGGGTTACCAGTAAAGAAACTCAAGATTTTCTGGAGCGATTAGCCCAATTTGAAGAGGGGCATAAGGCAATGCTGGTGGCCATGTTTGCCCCGGAGGATTTCAGTAGCAGCAGTGAGACCACGGTCATGGAGGGTGGTCTGGACCGACAGCAGATTCTGGCCCATTTTGATCCGCAACTGGATAGCATGAAAGATATCCTGCAATTGGGGATGATGCTTGAGGCTCAGGCTCAGGATCTCTACACTCGTTTGGCCAGAAAGAGTGCAGTGGGAAAAAGCAGAGAGCTCTTTCACTTTCTGGCACAAGAGGAGGCCAGACATCTGAGCTATCTGACCGAGAAACTGGATAAAGTTCTTGCCGGGTAAGGCCATTACGAGGAGAGCGTTTCTTAACGCTGTCCTCGTAATGGCGGAAGTAAAAAGAGCATGATGCCGGATGGTTATTGTTCCGTCGCTGGTGGCGGCGGTGGCGAGGCGGGAGCGGCAAGGTGTTGTCTGTTTTGCAGACGTTTCTCATAGACCGAGAGGACAAGGAAGGTGGCCAGCGGTTGGGTAAAAAAGATGGCCACAAACATACTGCCTCCCAGTGACATGATGACCAGATAGAGTATTGTAAGAATAATCTGGTCGGTCCAAGGTTCTCTGGTGGCCATTGCCCATGATTCTTTGAGCGCATCCATGATACCCAGCTCTTTGTCGGTCATCAAGGGTATCATGTAGATGGTGCCAAAGACCAGACATCCGGTCAGGAGAATACCGGGGAGTATCAGCATGCTAAAGGCAATAATCAGGGCCACCATCACCAGAAAACCAAAGAGAGCGAGGGGCAGGAAGAGTCGCATCTCGGAAAAAAGATCTTTCACGTCTGGCTCTCTTCCTTCCCGCAGGGCCCGAAGAAGTGACTGCATGTATCCGGCCATGGTCACCGGGGCCAGGATTCCCAAGCTGCCGACGCTCATAACAATCTGTACCAGGGTCAGAATCAGAACTGGTACGATAAATTTCAGGGTGTTCTGCCATGCTGTTACCACGTGTTCCTTGAAATCCATTGTTCCCTCCTATTTTTTTGAGAAAATTACAGTGAAATTTGAAGGTGCTTAATCAAAAATCACTGCCAAAACTTCCTGGATGGTTGAAACCCCTTGCAGATCCATTCTGCCTTTCCAGGTCAGTCTGTCCAGATTGCCTCGTGGGAGAATAAAGCGGGTAAAGCCCAGACGTTCTGCTTCTCGCACCCGCATCTCGATCTGGCCTGTGGCCCTGATCTCGCCTGCCAATCCAACCTCGCCGCAGACCACCGTGGTTGATGGGATTGTACGGTTCAAAAGACTTGAGGCCAGGGCGCAGATTACGCCAAGGTCAAGGGCCGGTTCTTCGATCCGGATGCCGCCGGCAATATTCAAAAAGATATCATGACCGTACAGATTCAGGCCGGCCTTTTTTTCAAGAACCGCGCAGAGCAGGGCCAGACGCTGGGGGTCGGCCCCAATGGCGGTTCGTCTGGCGGTACCGAGATTAGTGGGACTGACCAGGGCCTGAACCTCCACCAGGATAGGCCGGGTGCCTTCAATGCTCGGCAACACCACGGATCCAGGGACATCAAGGGGCCGTTCCGCCAGAAAGATCTCGGAAGGGTTGTTCACCTGCACCAACCCCTCTTCCTTCATCTCAAAAACCCCGATCTCATTGGTGGAGCCGAAACGATTTTTCACGGTGCGCAGGATGCGAAAGGCATGGTTGCGGTCGCCCTCAAAATAGAGCACCGTGTCCACCATGTGCTCCAGAACCTTCGGCCCGGCCAGGGCCCCGTCTTTTGTCACATGGCCCACCAGGATGGTCGGGATATTCTCCTGTTTGGCCATGGTCAGGATGCGGGCCGCCGATTCCCGGACCTGGGTCACTGAACCGGCGGCCGAGGGAAAATCCTCACAGACAAGGGTCTGGATAGAATCCACGGCGAGCAGGGCTGGCCGCATCTCACAGGCCATGGCAATGATGGCCTCCACCCTGTTTTCGCAGGCCAGGTACTCTTCCGGGTGTATGGCGTCCAGACGCCTGGCCCGGAGCTTGATCTGATGGGCGGATTCCTCGCCCGACACATAGAGGACGCGTCTGTTCTGTCTGGCAATGGCAGCCAGCAGATGGAGCAGAAGGGTGGATTTGCCGATACCTGGATCACCGCCAATGAGCACCACCGAGCCTGGCACAATGCCGCCGCCCAGCACCCGGTCGAGCTCGTCGATGCCCGTGGGAATACGCTCCTCGTCGCTGTCCGGGGCCAGGTGCAGGGGAACCGGCTTGGCGCTGAGGGTTGCCCTGCCTCCTGAACGGATCGGGGTAATCAGCTCCTCGACCAGTGATTCCCACTCCCCGCACTGGGAGCAGCGGCCCAGCCATTTCAGACTTTGGTAGCCGCATTTTTGACAGATAAAGACTGTTTTTTCTTTCTTTTTTGGTATATTCATAAAACAATCAGTGATCAGATTTCTCATCCCTCAGCTTGAACCAATTCATCATGCACACATCCTCAAGCAGTATGCACCGGCCTTTGGCCGATGTCAAATGGATTTCTCTCTGGTCGTCCCTGGGCTTTCTCTTCCGTAGTCCACGGCTTCTTGGCTGGAGTTTGTTGCTGTTTCTCCTGACCTTCGGGCTTACCTGGGGTGGGTATCTGCTGGTGGTGGGATTTATTGATCATCAGACCGCCGGTTTTTTTCAGCAGGCGCCTGCAGCTGTCGGGATCTGGGGCTGGATGCAAAATCTGGGCTGGATGATTATGAAGTGGACCTTTGTCCTTGTCTCTCATGTTGTCGCCTTTTATCTTGCCTTTATGCTGGTTTATACTCTCAGCGCGCCTGCTTATGTCTTTTTGAGTAGTGCCACTGAGAAAAAACAGAGCGGGGAGGCCTTTGAGGAAGATGCGGCCTTTACCCTCAAAGGGATCATAACCGATATTTTTGAAGGGTTGAAGATTGGTGTCCTGGGGCTGGTGGTCACCATAGCGGCCTTGACCGTAGGCTTTATCCCGCTCATAGGCCAGGTCATTGTCCTGCTGCTCTATACCTATTATTCAGCCCTCATGTTTCTGGATTACCCGACATCCCGGCGCCGCTGGAGTCTGGGCCGCAAGATCGGCTGGATCAATCAGCATCGCATGGCGGCTTTTTATCTGGGTATATTGCCCGCAGTGGTCAGTTTGATCCCCATCCTGAATATCTTCCTCTTGGCCCTGCTTTTTCCCTTGCTCACGGTGCATGCAACCCTGAACTTCAGCGCCCAGCAACAGGCAGAAAATAAGGTGGCAGTATAACAGCCTGTTTTATCTACATTTATACCAGTTCGGCCATCACCTGATTGGCAAAGGCCCTGCCTCTGGCCGTCAGGCGCAGATGGGTTGCAGTCATCTCCAATAACCCCTGGTCAACAAGACGGCTGAGGGTATTGCCGTAGCAGTCATTCAGCTCCATCTCATAACGCTTCTGCAAGCGTTCCTTTGATACCCCCTGGTTCATCCGTAACCCCATGATTACGGTCTCCCGAAAGGATGCCGCAGGATCCAGGCACTCTTCTTCCTGCACCACCGACTGCCCTGATTCAATCTGCTCACAGAAGAGCCGCGGATCGCGAGTCTTCTGCTGACGTCTACCCTCCAGACAGGCAACGGCGCCAGCGCCTAAAGCCAGGTAGGGGCCGTTCTGCCAGTAGTTGATGTTGTGGCGGCATTCATAGCCGGATCTTGCGTAATTGGAGATTTCATACTGTGCAAGCCCGGCGTGGCGGCAAAGCGTGGCGGTGATCTGATCCATGGCCGCAAGCTCTTCCTCGTCCGGCAGATCAAGCAGCCCCTGATCCAACTGTTGATAATAGGGGGTGCCTGGCTCTACGGTCAGTTCATAAAGCGAGAGATGGTCTGGCGCCAGTGACAGGGCCAGTTCCAGGGTCTGTTGCCAGGATTTGTGATCCTGACCAGGGATTCCATACATCAAATCGAGGCTGATATTGTCAAATCCCACCACCCGTGCCAGGCGCACGGCGGTTATGGCGTCATCCGCTGAATGGGGACGGCCGAGGAGTTGTAATTCCGTATCTTGCAAGGATTGTGCGCCAATGGATAGCCGGTTGATGCCGCTACGGCGCAGCA
>JANMTN010000015.1:0-1639 GCA_031390685.1 Desulfobulbaceae bacterium | reverse complement strand
CTCCTGTACGGCTATTTCCTCGGTAACTATCTGCTGAAAAAATCACGATGGCAACCCTGGCTGGCCGCCCTGCCGCTGGTTCTCGCCTATACCATTACCGACGTCTACTATATGGCATACGGCCGCTTTGTCCGGGTAGTGGAAGTTGCCGAGATCCCTGAGCTCCTGGATGTCCTACCCTTTCGTTATGCTGCCCTTATTGGTCTTGTTGGCGCCATTTCTTTTCTGGTCCTGCTTCTCTCCTTTGACTGGAGACATTGGCGCCGGGGCCTGATTGCATCCTTACCGGCGCTGGCGCTGATCTTTGTCATCGAACTTGCTCCCGGCAGCTTTCTGAATACGTTCCAGATCCTGGGCAAAGAGGTAGTGGGGTGGTCAGATGCTCTCAGCGTAGGCAATAATGGTCGATTCACCATGGTGGCCTACTTTGAGGCCCTGCGTAAAAATTCCATTCAAAAGACCCTGGCCTTCCGCAACAAACATGAATTTATCGACCAGATGGCCGCGCTTTCCCAACAGATCAAGGCCTCAGCCAGGAATCAGAACGTGCATCTGGTCGTTCTCGAAAGCTTTCTTGATCCCAAGCTCTTTTCCGGTCTGAAGTTTTCTCAACCCCCGACAGCCCCGGCCTTCAGCAAACTGATCGGCAAGACAGACACTTATTCCATTTCCCCTGTTTTTGGCGGTGGTACGGCCCAGGCCGAATTTGAGATTCTCTGTGGAGTGCCCGCCTTCAGGGCCCTCTCCGGGGTTGAATTTACTCTCTTTACCGGCGTCAAAACATCGTGCCTGCCATCCATCCTCGATGATGCCGGATATTATACTATGGCCTCCAACGCCTCCAAACCCAATTTTTTTAATGCTATTCCAGCCTACAAGGGAACAGGTTTTCAAGATATCTTTTTCCCCAAAGAAAATGCCCCCGACATGGACACCTATCTGAGCACTGGCGACGTCAAAAAAGAATGGTACATGTCTGACGAGAGACTTTTCAGCCAGAATCTTGCGTATGTCGGCAAATATCTCGAAGATCATCCGGAGCAGCCGCTATTCAATTATATCATGAGTATTTACGGCCACACCCCCCATTACATGGATGAAACCATCCGCCCCAAAATCATCCAGCTCCTGTCAAAGCAGAAAGACAAAGAGCTGGAGCTCGCCGTCAACCAGCACTACTACCGCACCGAGGCAATCGCCCAGTACGTCCAGGGCCTGCTGAAGATTGACCCGCACAGCATTATCATCCTGGTCAGCGATCATGTCCCGCCCCTCTCTTTTGGCCCGGATACCTATAAAAAATTCCAATACATGAAAAACATTAAAAACAGCATCTACTACAATCGTATTGTTATTATCGAAAACGGTAAAACCATGCAATACGACACCATTCACCATTATGACGTGCCCAAGCTTATTGCCAATTATCTGACCAATGGCGCCTATTGCCGCAACAAGCACTGCAGTTTCGTAAAAAAGACCATCGCCGACCAATCCCCCACCAATAGTCAGGATGACTACATGACGATCATGGCCCAGGCCACCATGTGAAAAAATCAGGGCCGGTCTTCAAGGAGATGGCTAAGAAGCGGAAAAGTCCAAAGACAAGGCGCGCAAAGACTGAGGAATAAGGCGTACT
>JANMTN010000366.1:0-3175 GCA_031390685.1 Desulfobulbaceae bacterium | reverse complement strand
GATCAGAGGGTGCGCAAGGAGCTTGAGGCCGGCCTGCCACTGCGCGAGATTGAGGCCGGTTGGCAGGAAGGGTTACAGGAATTCATGCATGTGCGGGCGTCGGTCACGTGGAGCTGACAGCCGACACAGGCCCGGCCCGCCCACTTGCCGGAAGTCGGTTCAAAGACCAGCGGTCGCAAAAAGCAGCCCGGCAGATCTGCCTGCTCCAAGGCCTGTAAAATCTGGTCATGCTCCCAGAATGGGGCCCCAACCAGCTCAAAAGGCAGGGTGGTGCCCCGTCCCTCCGAGATATTGGTCCCTTCCCAGATCACCTGCCCCGGATAGACCAGGGCCGTTTCCGGCGTCGGCATGTTAGGAGAAGGAAAGACCCAGGGGAAACCGGTATCCCTGAACAACATGGACCGTTTCCACCCCTGCAGAGGAACCACCTCAAGCTCCGCGCCAAGTCGGAACTCCTGATTCACATACAGGGCCAGTTCTCCAAAGGTCAGACCATGGCGCATAGGAAGGGGATACAGGCCGACAAAAGAGGCGCACTCCGGGTCCAGAATATTGCCCTCCACCGCTTTCCCGCCTAAGGGGTTAGGGCGATCAAGAACCACGACCCGCTTGCCATATTCAGCTGCTGCCTGCAGACAATAGGCCATGGTATAGAGAAAGGTATAGACCCTGGTCCCCACATCCACCAGATCAATGAGCAGAACGTCGAGATGATCAAACATGGCCCTCGACGGCCTCCGGCTTTCGCCATAAAGGCTGAAAAGCGGGAGCCCGGTCAACCGGTCGGTCTCATGTCCCGATTCGATCATATTGTCCTGTTTCTCGCAGAAGA
The DNA here is from genome assembly GCA_031390685.1 of Desulfobulbaceae bacterium. GTDB lineage: Bacteria > Desulfobacterota > Desulfobulbia > Desulfobulbales > Desulfocapsaceae > UBA2270. The sequence continues at coordinate 2,343 of JANMTN010000366.1, read as the reverse complement.
ATCCATGCTGCGGAGAAAACAGACAGGTCAACCGGGAGCCGAATCGTTGCTGGAGCAGAACCCGCGCATGCACAAGATTCCGGTCAGTGGATGCCTGATTGGAAAGAAGCCCCAGCCGCTTTCCATCCAGACCTGCAAGCGAACCAGCCAGGAGATTTTCCAATCCAATTGTCAACATAAAAAGTTTACCATTTATTCTATTTACTCAACTGTCACACTTTTTGCCAGATTCCGTGGCTGATCAACGTCACAGCCGCGCCTGACAGCAATCTCATAGGCGAGGAGCTGGGCCGGAATAGTATAGAGGATAGGATTCATCTCTTCATGAACCTGGGGCAGGTAGAGGACATCTTCAGAGATAGTCCGCAGATGGCTGTCTCCTTGGGTTCCAAAAAGAATCAGCCGCCCCTGCCGGGCCTTGATCTCTTCCACATTGGAGATTGACTTCTGATACACCGCATCCCGGGGCACCAGGGCCAGAACGGGCATCTCCTTGTCAATCAGGGCAATAGGGCCATGTTTGAGCTCACCTGCGGCATACCCTTCCGCATGGATATAGGATATCTCCTTCAGTTTCAATGCGCCTTCCAGGGCAATGGGAAAATTGAGGCCGCGACCGACAAAGAGAAAATCACGACAATCATAATAGCTCTCCACAAGTACTCTGATCTCTTCCTGCAGCCGGGGCAGTTCCGTTTCAATAACAGTGGCGATCCCGATAAGGGCCTGCCCCAGTTCCCTGCTCTTTTCCGCGGTAATGGTCTTTTTCTGTTCTCCTAAATAGAGAGTAAAGAGAAAGAGGGCCGCCAGTTGTGAGATGAAGGCCTTGGTGGAGGCCACTCCTATCTCAGGGCCGGCGTGGGTATAGACCGTCCCATCCGCCTCGCGGGTCATGGTGGAGCCCACCACATTACAGATGGTGATAATCTTTGATCCCAATTTTTTGGCCAGACGGATTCCGGCCAGGGTATCGGCAGTTTCACCGGACTGGGAGATGGCAACGGTAAGCACCCGCTCGCTTATCAACAGCCTGCGGTAGCGAAACTCGGAGGCGATATCAACCTCCACCGGGATCTGGGCCCAGCGTTCAATCCAGTACTTGGCCACCAGGGCCGCATGCCAGGATGTGCCACAGGCCACCAGAAAGATCCGATCGATTTTCTGCAGATCTTCCGCGCCCAGATGAATCTCCGGCAGTTCCACCGCGCCTGTCTCCAGATCAATCCGGCCGCTGACCGTATTAATAATGGCCTGGGGCTGTTCAAAGATCTCCTTGAGCATGAAATGACGATACCCGCCCTTCTCCGCCATGGCCGCATTCCACTCAATGGTCTTTATTTCCTTGCTGATCTCTTTTCCTGTCTTCAGGGAATAAAAGGTGCGGCTGGCAGCAGTCAGCACTGCCAGTTCAAGATCCTCAAGAAAAATAATCTGTTTAGTAAAGGGCAGGAGGGCGGGAATATCCGAGGCCAGAAACGAGCCCTTTTCATCATCAACGCCAAGAACCAGCGGACTATGATTGCGCACGGCAATCAGGGTATCGGGCCTTCCGGTCCAGAGGACCCCCAGGGCATACGAACCTTCCACCCGCTCCAGGGCCTTGCGGACCGCTGCCACCAGATCATCACCGCTCAGATACTCTTCAATGAGATGGGCCAGCACCTCCGTGTCGGTCTCGGAGCTGAAACGATGGCCCTTGGCCAGAAGCTCCGCGCGCAGGGAATGATAATTTTCAATGATCCCATTGTGCACCACCACCAGATTTCCGCTGCAATCACAGTGGGGATGGGCATTTTCGGTGGTCGGAGCGCCATGGGTCGCCCAGCGGGTATGACCAAGGCCGATATGCGAGGGGGCGACAATAGCGTCATCAATAATCGCCGCAAGAACAGACAGTTTGCCGGCAGCCCGATACTTCACCAGCCGTCCATCCTGCAGATAGACAATCCCCGCTGAATCATACCCCCGGTATTCAAGGCGGCGCAGGCCCTCAAGCACCACAGGCACAATCCTTCTTGACCCGACATAGCCGACAATTCCACACATAGTTCACTCCAGATTTTCAGAAAAGAAACTGATCTCAACGATGGTCATTTAATCCTGTAAATTAACATAACATTTTTCATTATTGCGAGTTTTTTCTTTTCATAACCTTGCAAAACAGGTACTTTTAGAGAATATATTCAATAGTTTTTACCTCACTACAATAAATATAGAAACTCCACCAAATGATTCATCATGAATGAGCGACAACGACTCAAGGAGATACTCCTTGAAAAATCATACCGTCAGGGTTCATTTACCCTCACCTCCGGGCTGACCTCAGATTTTTATATTGACGGC
>JANMTN010000272.1:0-1614 GCA_031390685.1 Desulfobulbaceae bacterium | reverse complement strand
TCGAGCTTCTGCCCCAACTGCTCGAGGCCGGGGTGATGAGCTTCAAGATCGAGGGACGGATGAAGAGCGCCGAGTATGTGGCCCGGGTGGTGGCCGCCTATCGCCTGATGCTCGATGCCCGTTCAGATCAGCGCAAGACCGTCCTCCAGGAGGCCGCCGAACATTTGGAACTCTCTTTCGGCCGTCAGGCCACCAAGGGTTTTCTCACCGGTTTTGTCCCCACCGGCATTGCCGATTCAACCCAGCATGGAACCTTGGGGCGTCCTCTGGGCGAGGTGGTATCGCTTCGCGGCGGCATGATCGGTTTTACGGTCAAAGAACGTCTGCATGTGGGCGACCGGATCCGGATTCAGCCGCAGAATGATCAGGCCGGTATCGGCTTTACGGTGCGGGAACTGTTCTGGGAAAAGAAAAAGGTCAAGGTGGTCAAGGCCGGTGATTTTGTTCAGGTCAAGATCCCGGAAAAGGGATTCTTCCGGGTGGGGGATGCGGTGCTCAAGGTGGGCGGCAGGCCGCTTTTTACCCTGAGCCCGGAGGCGTGTCTGGAGCGCCTGGCTCAGGTGGTCTTATCTCCACGAACTGAGGAGGAAGTAAGGCTGCGGGTGGACTCTGCCGCTCTGACCCTGGCCGCTCTTTTACCGAAAATTACGGTGGAACCGGCAGCGATGCCGGAGCTCACGGTCCGGGGCCGGGAAATCCAGGATATCGGACTGCTTGATGACCAGCAACAGGTGGCGCGCCTGGAGCTGCCGCTGACCTCCAGGAACCTTGCCGGTCTCAAAGGGGCCGAGCGGCAGTTGGCCCAGAACAAAGAACGGCTGTCCTGGGAGATCCCGGCCATGCTCTTTGGTCCCGATTGGATTGAATACCGGCGGGGTGTGCAGATGCTGCATGCTTCGGGATACCGGCAATTCAGGATTAACAATCTGGGTCATATCCCTTTGTTTGCAGGTCTTGCCGATGTTATCCTGCTTGGCGGCTTCCGCTGCTACACCCTGAACAGTCAGGCGGCGCTGGCCTGGCAGGAGCTGGGGCTTTCCGAGCTGACCCTGAGCCTGGAAGATGAGCAAAAAAATATCAGCGATCTCACCCATCGACCGCTGCCGATTCCTCTGGCCCTGACGATGTACAGTGCCGTCACCTTGCTCCTGTCGCGGATTCCCCTCAAAGGGTTGCGTTCCGGCAATGTGCTCCATTCCAATAAGGAGGAAGAGTACCGTGTTATCACCGACAGTGGGCTTACCGAGGTCATGAGTGGCCAGGATTTTTCGCTGGTGGGTCGTCTGCGGGAGCTGCGTGAGATGGGGTGTGCCCGGATCATTGTCGATCTCAGCCATTGCGGCGCGGTTTCAGCAAAAGGGCGACAGGTCCTGGCGGCCCTGGCCTTGGATCAGCCTCTACCGGATACCTTCACCTTTAACTATTTACAGGGGCTTTCCTGATATATCCGACGAAAGTTGGCTAGAGGGGTGTGAATATGGTGGAACAGATAGCGATTGCTTTAACTGGTGCTACGGCTATTTGGTTGAGCCAGGATGAACGAGCAGAATGGCGGAAGTGGGCCTGTATTTTTGGTTTGTGCGGCCAGCCATTCTGGTTTTACTCGGCGTGGAT
>JANMTN010000269.1:0-2699 GCA_031390685.1 Desulfobulbaceae bacterium | reverse complement strand
GATATGTAACAGTATATTCAAGATTAATGCGACAGGTTCATCGCTTAGTTAATTTACGGCATTCTCTTTCTATGAATAAAGGGTAAAAACTCAATGAAAATGCAGGAGATCAAAAAAAAGGCAATGACCATGGGGATCACGGCTGGCAAGATGAAAAAAGCCGAACTTATCCGGGCCATCCAGTCAGCGGAAGGGAACTCTCCTTGTTTCCAGACAGGCGCATCTGACACCTGTGGCCAGAGTGACTGCTGCTGGCACGACGACTGCATGAGCTCTCAATGATCTCTTCTTGATACAGTTCCTGGCAACAAGTAACTGACAGACCTTGCAGAGGTTGCGATCTCACACGAGAAGGAGTCCGGTTCAGAGAAAATAAACAAAGTCCGGCGGAACAGATTTTAGACATTGTTGACGGTGAGCCACAGGCTGTGGCTCCGCAGGGCAACTGCCTCTTGACCGTTATCCTTTATTATTTACCGGTTTGTTTGTTTCCTGAAAAATCAGGTCATATGGATGCGCTCGCAGTCGGGACAAATCCAGGTTGGCCCGTTACTCATTCCCCACAGATTCTCCTGAAAACAGGCCTCACAGATCATAAATCCGCAGGTACAGCTCAGACAATAGGGCTTCTTCTCTTTGCAGCAATGGCACTGGTATTCGCCAATCTTTCTTTTCCGGTAGCCGGAAACTTCAGATTTTTTTTCGCTCATCTCACTCATCTCATTCATCTCAGTATCTCCGTAGCTCCTCTTCCAGCCATTGCCGGTACTCTTCGCTCAGATGAGTTATAACCGTGGCAATAATCTCCGGCGTTTCATAGGGGTGCAACTCGCCGATAAGCTGCTCCAGCTCGTCGTACAACGATTCGTCGCTCTTCATCACCAGAAGATATTCCGCGGAAGAGACGATCTTTCCCTGCCACCAGTACGAGCTGCTGACAGGACCTGTGATCTGGGCGCAAGCAATAAGCCGTTTTTCCAGGAGTGCAGCAGCTATTATTTCAGCATCGACACGACTCTCAAAGGCCGTAGTAATGACCAGTGGAACAGACATAGGATAAGGCCCCCTTGCATTTTTTTAATCTTCATTCTGCTTGATTGCTTTCTTTTTTCCCAAGAGTAGAATACCTTATTCGCGTCAGGATTACAAAGAAAGCACCAGGGAAACCCATCACCGATAAAGGAAAAAAGATGCTTCTGGCAATTGATATTGGCAACTCGCACACTGTCGTCGGCCTTTTTAAAGAAGACCTGCTTGTCGGCCAGTGGCGGTTCAAATCAGAGCGGGACCGAACCGATGATGAACTGGCCATCCGTTATCATGCCCTCTTCTCCATGATCGGCTTTGACACTAAAGAGTTAGATGGCATTATTCTCGCAAGCGTGGTCCCTACCCTGCAAACGGCCTGGATTTCCTATTGCCGAAAATATCTGTCAGCCAACCTGAAACACCCGCTCATGCTGGTATCAGCGGAGAGTGTAGAGGAGAGCATCCGGATCAAGACCGAATATCCGGCTGAGGTCGGCGCCGATCGCCTGGTCAATGCCATTGCCGCCTGGAATACCTATCGATGCAATCTGGTCATTATTGATTTTGGCACGGCTATCACCTTCGACTGCGTCTCGGCTGGATGTGAATATCTGGGCGGCGCCATACTCCCAGGGATCGCTATTTCACTTGATGCCCTCTCATCCCGTACCGCGAAATTGCCGCGCATTGACATCAACGACGGGCCGGAAAAGGTCATCGGCATTAATACCGTCCAGGCAATGAAAAGCGGAATCCTGCATGGGTATGGCGCCCTCGTGGATGGTATGACCCACAAGATCCGCCTGGAGATGGGATGTTCAGAAAGTGATTTCAAGGTCATTGCCACGGGCGGCATGGCCCACCTCATCGCCCCTTATGCTCAATCCATCGAAGAGGTTGACCCCTTGCTCACCTTGCAGGGCCTCCGCCTTCTCCACTCCCAGAAAACAGACAGATAATGGAACAATACATCCCTGCCCCCCTCAAACCTGGGGCCGTTATCGGCATTATCGCCCCTGCTGGGCAGGTCTTCGACCAGAATGGGTTTGACACCGGCATCAGACTGCTGGCAGAAATGGGATTTGAGCCCAGATTTCCCCGTGAGCTCTGGCCAGGGACCGGCTATCTGGCCGACACCGATGCCAACAGGGCCGAAGAGTTTAACAGGATGTGGGCTGACCCTGAAGTCGCTGCCCTGCTTGCCCTGCGCGGCGGTTATGGCTGCCTGCGCATGGCGATGATGATCGATCTTACACCGGTCCGCAACCGGCCAAAAATCCTGATCGGTTTTTCCGACATCACGATGTTGCACAACCATCTCTGTCAGCAGACTGGCCTTATTTCCCTGCATGGGCCGACGCTTTCTACTCTGGCAACGTGCAGCAAGGACTCTCTTGAGCGTTTTCATCAGTGCCTGACCGGGAACTGGCGCACGACCCTGCAGATGAAAGGAATTGAAATCCTGAGAGGAGCCGAAGAGGCCACAGGCAGGCTGATCGGCGGCAACCTGAGCACCATGCTCACCTTGCTGGGCACCCCTTTTGAACCTGAGTTTGCCGGACGAATTCTTTTTTTGGAAGATGTGGGCGAGCCACTCTACCGGATCGATCGCATGCTTACCCAGTTGTGGCTGGCCGGAAAACTGCAAAGGATCGCCGGGATCATCCTTG
>JANMTN010000263.1:0-1860 GCA_031390685.1 Desulfobulbaceae bacterium | reverse complement strand
CTGCTGGTGATTCAGGCGGGGTTGCATGACGCTCATTCGGCTTGTTCAGTGCTGTGCAGGATCATTAACTGAAAACATAACATCACTTGACTTGCGCGGTTTGACGATTCTTCAGACATTCGATTTCCTTTGCCAGCCCGTACGAAACAGTTCAACAACGTTTCGCAGAGTATTTTGGTAAACTTTATCACAAGGCCGCCTCCTTTCCCACCTTTATCGGTGCAAGTTGAAGCGGAGTGTCCGTTGACTAACGATTTACCGGGGACCATGTTACCGGAAGGAGGTTTTTATCTAGTTTATGGCAAAGGAAATTTTTTCTTGATAAAATAACAATATGGCAAACTTCAAGTATTGCATTTTGTTCTTTCTGTTCGTATCCATCCTGATCCCCATCAATGTATCTGCAGCCTTGCCGAACGTCTCTGAGAAGATTGACGAGGCGCCGACTGCAAAGAAACCTCGTCAAATAGTTTCATCCAAAGGATTGTTATCACCCCAGAAAAGCAACGCAATCATGGAACGGTTGAGGCGGTCGGTCGACCCGACCGACATCCTGGAACGCCATAATGTCGTCGTAGAATCGGTCACCGAAAGCCCGTTGACGAAGGGGAACAAAGTCACTCTGCTCGCCGATGGTCAAGCTACGTATGCTGCAATGTTCAAAGCGTTACAGAACGCCAAAAACCATATCAATCTTGAGAGCTATATCATTGAAGATGATGAAACCGGCCGCAAATTTGCCGATTTGTTGCTGAAAAAGCAACTGAAAGGTATTCAGGTAAATATCATCTATGACAGCGTGGGCAGTATGAAAACTCCCGATGCTTTTTTCCAGCGCCTGCGCGACGGCGGAATCCAGGTTGTCGGATTTAATCCGGTAAATCCGCTGAAGGGCCTGGAGAACTGGAGACTGACACATCGGGACCACCGCAAGATTTTGATCGTCGACGGCAAAGTCGCCATCTGCGGGGGAATCAACATCAGCAAGGTCTATTCGAGCAATCCTCTCAAGCGGAAACATAGCGCGAAGCAGCCAATTCACTGGCGTGACACAGACATTCAGATTAAAGGCCCGGCCGTGGCTGAATTCCAGAAGCTCTTTCTTGACACCTGGCTGAAGCAGAAGGGACCGAAACTTTCCAAGCGGAACTATTTCCCTGACCTGGCCCCGATAATCGGGATAAGTGAGTCAACGAAGTCATTTCCTGCAAAAAAAACGCAGGAAATGACTTCTAACTCACTAAAAGAAGAGGGTAATGCCCTGGTGCGAGTGATCGGAAGCACCCCGGGGCAGACCAACAGGATCCCGTTTATTGTGTATGTTTCTGCCATCACTTTTGCAGAGCGTTCGATTCACTTGACGAATTCCTATTTCATGCCTGACGACCAGATCATAAAGTCCCTTATTGATGCTGCCGGGCGGGGTGTTGACGTAAAGATCATACTCCCCGGGACCACCGATTCCATTCTGGCATTACACGCCCAGAGGCATTACTACTCCAGGCTTTTGAAATCGGGAGTGAAGATATACGAGCACGGCACTTCCCTTCTGCATGCCAAAACCGCGGTGATCGACAGGGTCTGGTCCACAGTCGGCTCGACCAACATGGATTTCTTGAGTTTACTAAACAACGACGAGGTGAATGCGGTTATACTGAGTCGCGAGTTTGCCGCTGAAATGGAGAACATGTTTGTCATGTGGCCGATGGGATTGGCTCCCGTGTCGCCGTGGTTGGTCCAGAGCACTCGCGTGCCCTGTGATGTCTCCGTGAAGGCGAAGTTGATTTTGCTTGGGTTGGCTTTTTCGTCGAAGTAGAGGTCCGCGCTGATGGTGCGGTTTGGAACCACCGCCGTCACCAC
>JANMTN010000257.1:0-2511 GCA_031390685.1 Desulfobulbaceae bacterium | reverse complement strand
CACAGGACCATACGATCATGTTCCGGCCGCACCACCAGGGGCTGATTGGTCAGACGCAGAAAATCACCGAAATTCTCCATCGTAACGCCTGTCACCTTGACCTCTATCTTCCAGAACGGCAGATAGGTCGCGTCCTTCTGCCGCGAAGGGATCCGCTGCCAGGAAAGAGACCGGAACTGCCCTCCCGCCTCCTCCCAGGAACTGTCACAGTTATGGCAGGAAAGAACGAGACAGTCCTGCTCGCCGTCGAGAAGCTCACCACAGGACGGACAGAGGGTGGCCAGAAAACGGGATTTCCACTGGTTCTGAAAAGGCAGGCTCTTTTTTTTCAGCTCATCGCCAGGGCCGCTGCGCGCCATCCCAATGTTCGTCACCGCATCATACAGGATATGGTCATGAATATAGAGAGGCAGATAGATATAACTGATTGTCTCGCCGATATAGGCCCGATGATAAAAAGGTTCCCTGTTCTGCTCCGAATCAATAACCGTCAGTTGCGCCGCCATGTCAAGAATGGCGGCGGCCTTGACTGACTGCCGGAAAAAAGAACCTGCCACCTCTGCACTCATCAGCGAGATCTTCATGGCCTGCGGCCGCAAACCAAGCGTGACCGGCAGGGCCGTAGCCTTCACCCCCAGATGGGTGATATCGACAATCCGGTGCTGTACCTCTTTCCCTTTACAGTAAAAGACATTCCCCTTGAAATGGAGATAGGGGGCATAAAAGATCTCTTCCCTGGGGATATGCACCGGGGCCTTATCAGGAAGGACGAAACGCGACAGGCCACGGGTGATCCGGTAATTCCGCACCCCGCAGAACGGGCACTTCAACAACCGGTCGGCCTCATGGGTTTCAATGGCTGCCCCACAGGACGGGCAATTCTGCTCAACAGTAAGATCCATGCCGCCCTAAGTCGGTGTTCAAAAAAATAAGGCCATTCAATGCCACGACCGACACAAGGAGCCGTAACGAAATGTTTTCTTGTATGTTAGCTGCCAAGACGCCGCATCCAAGAAACAGCAAAGACAAGATTGGCTATTTCTTTAAAGCGGCATAAGGTGCCGTAATGATCCTCCGGCAGATGTAATTTGCCAGACGCCACACCAAGAAACAGCAGTAAAGATTGCTGTTTCTTGGATGCGGCATAAGAGGCCGTAAATAAAAAGAGCAAGAAAAAGCTTTGCTCTTTTTATAACGGCCTCTAATCAATCCTCTGCCCGCACAGATTACAGAACATGGCGCCAGGCAGATTTTCAGCCTTACAAGCGGGGCACCGGGTAACCTGCGGCCTTTCCGTGGCAGGATGGCCGCACCGGGAACAGAACTTGGCGTTCAGGGCCATATTTTCGCCGCAATGGACGCACTGGCTCAAGACAACCTGCTGGTGCCCGCACAAGGGACAGAAACGGGCATCCGCCGGGATCACATTCTGGCAAGCAGAACAGGTCGTCTCATACATGGGCTGGGCCTGCGCCCCTGCTCCCCCCATACTATGAGCAAACAGGGCAGGCATCATCATCCCCATACCCAGACCGATGCCGGCCCCGGCCTCCCCTTGATTTTCCGCGGCCTTTTCCATGGCCATGGCCGCCTTCATCTTCACAAATTTATCAATATCATGGATCACATTGAGACGGCTCTTGTCGTCAATGGCCTTCTGCACCTCTTCCGGCGGGGTAATTGAGGTGATATAGAGCTGGCTGAGTTGCAGGCCAAAGTGCGAGAAATCGCTAATCAACCGCTTCTGCAACTGCAGGGACAACTCATCAAAATGGCCCGGCAGATTGAAGATGGTGTCCAGGACCTCGCCCAGATAATCGTTAAAGCGTGAGACAATCACCGCCTTGAGATAGGCGTCGATGGCACCCGTGGTGAAGCGTCCCATGGTGCCCACCAGGGAATTGATAAAGAGGACCGGCTGCACAATCTGGATGTTGAAGACGCCATGGGCCCGCAGCCGGATCAGCCCCAGTTCGCTGTCCCGGAAGGCCACCGGACTCATCGTCCCCCATTTCAGGTTGGTGAAATGTTTCATGTTGACCATATAGACCTCGGCCCGCAAGGGACTGTTGCCGCGCCACGGCACCGAGAGGATCTTGGTCAGCAGGGGAAGGTTGCCCGTCTTCAGGGTGTGTCGGCCAGGCCCGAAGGCGTCACAGGCCTTGCCCTCATAAAACAGGACTCCAGCCTGACTATCGCGCACGGTCAGTTGCGCCCCCCATTTGATCTCACCCGATCCCTCCTCTGGAAACCGGTGCACCAGCTCCTGCCCCGTCTCGTCAAACCACTCTATGTTTTCAAGAAAGATGGCGCTATCAAATGTGTTCATGATATTCCCCTTATCAATAGATTTCCCCGACCGCTTCCCTCTTCCGGCTTCCGGCTTGCAGAGCTGACAGAATGAATTATAGTACACTCCAGACCCTTACTCCAGACAAAAACTCCAGGAGAGATCAGAAAATGGACATCAAAGACCAATGGACCGTGGAAACGGCAATGGAGGTCCTCCAG
>JANMTN010000230.1:0-1596 GCA_031390685.1 Desulfobulbaceae bacterium | reverse complement strand
GCCTCGCGGGCCTTTGCTCATCTCGGTCCTGCCGGGGCCAACAATGAGATGATCTCCGGCGTTACCTCGTATCGTGCGGAAAAAGAGCTGGACCAGAATTACGCCCGGATGGAAGAGACTTTTCTGGCTGCCTTGCGCGATATGGCCACTCTCATTTTCAATCGGAATAACCTGATCCTGGCCATCACTGCCGACCCTGAAGAAGTTGAAACCTTTTCTCGCCATGGGGAAGCCCTGGTGATGGCCCTTCCCGACACTCCTGTCAGCAGACAGATCCTGACCCTGCCGGATCTGCCGACTCATGAGGCCTTGATCACCTCCGCCGAGATCGTCTTTGCGGTGCAGGCCGGGGCCCTTTTGCCAAACGGCGTTGGCTATAATGGTCACTTTGAGGTCCTGACAAACTATCTCTCCCGCGACTATCTGTGGAACACGGTGCGGCAGATGGGCGGGGCCTATGGTTGCTTCATCCAGTTCAGTCATATCACCGGGAATTTGGGCTTCGTCAGTTATCGGGATCCCCAGGTACGCAAGACCTATGACAGCTATGCGGCTATCCCCGCAGTGATCTCCGGCCTGCAACTCTCGGATAAGGTATTGGAACAACTGGTGATCGGCACCTACGGTAACTTTGATCCGCTTCAGAGTTCTGCCGCCAAAGGGGCAACTGCCAGAAATGAATATCTGAGCGGGATAACACCCGTCCATAAGCAACAGCGTATTGAAGAGATAATCGCCACCCGGGTCCCGGATATGCAGGCCTTTGCCCCGGCCTTTACCCGGATGCTGTCCAGTTCCCACCGGGTCATAATCGGAAATCGCGGCAAGATCGAGAAAGACCGGGATCTGTTTGAACGGATCAGCGAACTTTGATGGCGTCGCGAAAAGGCCCAAATACTTCGTTGTACCCCAAGGGCACTTCCTTCGGGGCGCACACATCCTTCGTCACTGCGGCGTACCCAAAAGTACGCCTCATTCCTCAGGATTTGTGCGCCTTGTCTTTGGATCTTTTTGCTTAGCCATCCTTACCCCCTATGACCATTCCCATATGGTCGATCAACCATAATAACAGGACATGCCATGGGTGGAAAACATTTTGACAAGGCCGCGGCAGGCTGGGATCAGAAACAGCGCCGGGTAGAACTGGCGGCCAAGATTGCGGCCGCCATCAGCAATACCTTGCCGCTGAATAAAAAAATGATTGCCCTGGAGTATGGCTGCGGCACAGGACTGGTGGGACTGGCGTTGGCACCACAGCTGGCGACGCTGACCGCGGTTGATACCTCAACTGGAATGCTTGAGGTGCTGGCCCAGAAGATCAAGAGCGAAAAGATCACCAATGTGACCCCGTTGCGTCTGGATCTGTCGCAGGAGTCCCTGACGGAGAAGTTTGACCTGATCTTCTGCGCCATGACCCTGCATCACATCAAGGAGGCCGACCAGTTGTTGGCCCGTTTCTGTGATCTGCTGGCCGATGGCGGTTATCTGGCCGTGGCTGACCTGAAAACAGAGGATGGCTCTTTCCATGATGCGGAGGCCGATGGGGTCATGCATCATGGGTTCAATCCGGCAGAGCTGGTGAATACCTTAACGACG
>JANMTN010000222.1:0-3760 GCA_031390685.1 Desulfobulbaceae bacterium | reverse complement strand
TTAGCAGGCGAGCACCATCGGCCTCTCGGTCACCTCTCCAGAATAGATGGCGGAGGAAGTAGGATTCGAACCCACGGTACTTTCGTACAACGGTTTTCAAGACCGCCGCCTTCAACCACTCGGCCATTCCTCCATCATTGTGAGCTCTTTTACCATCTAAGCCAAAAACTGTCAACATCTGCCAAAAACAAGACCTTGATTAAAGAAAACAAAAATGTAATATTTAATCGATAAGTATCGCATTTTCTGTTACAGAATATCTTCGTAAAATCTTGACCAAGACATATGAATCTCTATTTTCCCTCATAATCAATAGAAAACCAATAATCATGCAGAAACAAAAAGATATTTCAGAAGAACTCCAGGACTTAACCTGTCTGTATGAAATAACCAAGGAACTTGCTTCAGCAGTTAACTTGAGTGATTGTCTGGAAAAAATCATGAAAACCCTGGCCGATTTAAAATCCATGGAAAACGGAACAATCACGATCATCAATCCCTTGACCGGAAAACTGGAAATTGAAGTCGCGCATGGACTCAGTGCGGAAAGTAAAAAACGTGGGCAATACGTGCTTGGTGAAGGCATTACCGGAAGAGTTGTGGCCTCGGGAGAACCGATCATTGTGCCACATATTGCCAATGAACCCCGTTTTCTCAACAGAACCGGAGCAAGAGGAGATATCTCCCATAAAAACAAATCATTTCTTTGTGTCCCCATCAGAGATGAACAACAAATAATCGGTTCTCTGAGTGTTGACCGCATGTACAAAGATGGTTTAAACCATCAAGCAGATGCGGATCTGCGATTTTTAATCGTTCTCAGTGGTCTTATTGCCCAAACTACCAGAAGAATTCAGACAGTGAACCGGGAACAAGAAGGGTTGCGTTTGGAAAATCTGAGACTCAAACGAGAACTTTCAGAAAAAAACAGAATCAATGATATTATCGGGAACTCAAGCCGGATGCAGGAAGTCTATGACATGGTACACAGAGTGGTGGACTCCAACGCCACTGTCCTCCTGCGTGGTGAGTCAGGTACCGGAAAAACCCTGGTGGCCAAATCCCTGCACTACAACAGTCATCGCAAAGACAAACCTTTTCTGGTGGTGAATTGTTCAGCTCTACCGGAAACGCTCCTTGAAAGCGAGCTGTTCGGTCATGAAAGAGGGGCTTTTACAGGGGCTACAGAGCGCAGGATCGGACGTTTTGAACAGGCAGAGGGAGGAACTATCTTCCTTGACGAAATTGGTGAAATCAGCCCATCTGTACAGATAAAACTCCTCCATGTGGTCCAGGAAAGAAATTTTCAGCGACTTGGATCCACACAAACAATACAATGTGATGTCCGGCTTGTCGCGGCCACGAACAAGGATCTTGAGCGGGCTGTAAAGGAAGGGGTCTTCAGAGAAGACCTGTATTACCGCCTTAATGTCTTCCCTGTTTATATGCCCCCTTTACGGGAAAGGCGGACCGACATACTGCTTCTGGCCGAATATTTCTTAGAAAAATATGCCCGGGAAAATAAAAAAATCATTAAACGGATCTCTACCGCAGCCATTGATATGCTTATTCAGTATCACTGGCCAGGTAATGTGCGGGAACTCCAGAATTGTATGGAAAGGGCTGTCTTGATCTGTGATGATGAATCCATAAAAGGTGTTCATCTGCCACCGACACTACAGACATCGGATTCAAGTAAATTAACCAACCTGCTCTCACTTGCCGGCTCCGTTGAAAACTTTGAAAAAGAGCTGATTATTGAGAGTCTGAAACTCCATAATGGTAACCAAACTAAGGCCGCAGAAGCATTAAGCACCAGTTTACGCATTATCAATTATAAGATTCATCAGTACAATATTGATCCGAAAAAATTTAAGATCTCAACCAAATGAACATCTTTCTTCATATCTGTTGTGGACCATGCGCCATATACCCATTAACACAATTACGAGCCCAGGGAATGGGGGTGTATGGCTATTTTTACAACCCCAATATTCACCCGTACCGTGAATTTAAACAGCGCATCCAGGGTGTTCAACAATTGGCTGAGACAACTCATTTAGAGGTGGGTATTGAAAGCAGATATGGCCTTACTGAATATTTGAGAAAGGTCGTTTTTCATGAAAAAGAGAGATGTCCTCTTTGTTATGCCATGCGCCTGGCACCGGTTGCTCAAAAAGCCAAAGAACAAGGATATGACGCCTTTTCAACCACGCTCTTATACAGCAAATATCAAGACCACGAATGTATTCGTAAAATTGGTGAAACGCTGGCCCGCAAATATCAGATTGATTTTTACTATCAAGACTTTCGAGAAGGATGGCAACAAGGGATAGATCAAGCCATTGAAATGAATTTATATCGACAGCCATACTGTGGTTGTATATATAGTGAACAGGAACGTTACGATAAAACAATTAAAAAAATGTTCAAACAATCCCCTTAGTATAAAAAGAGAAAAGCGCTATGCCTACCATACTGATTCTTGCCACGACCAATACAAATAAGGTTAAAGAATTCCAGGAAATGCTTAAAGATTTTCCTATTGAAATTCGGTCACTTACCGATTTTGGCCCCCTGCCTGAAGCTATTGAAGATGGTGAAACATTTGACGACAACGCCTACAAAAAAGCCATCCATACTGCAAAGGTACTCGGTTTCCCGGCAATTGCTGATGATTCCGGACTTGTAGTCGAGGCCCTCAATGGCGCCCCGGGGGTATATTCAGCACGGTATGCCGGAGAAAAAGCAACGGATAAAGAAAATGTTGATAAGTTATTACAAGACATGCAAGGGATAAAAAATCGTCGTGCCGCTTTTCATTGCGTACTTTCTCTTGCAGTTCCGTCTGGTCCGGCGTTAACCTATGAAGGAAGCTGTGAAGGGATTCTGCTGGAAGAGCGAAGAGGTGAAACCGGTTTTGGCTATGATCCAATCTTCTATTTTGAGGATTTAGGAAAGACTTTTGCTGAATGCACTATGGAAGAAAAAAACAAAGTCAGTCATCGTGGTAAAGCGCTTGCCGATTTCAAGGCAGAATTTTCACAGGTACTCAAATGGCTCACGCAGCGATTACTGGAAGAAAAACCGCCAAAACCCGACCATAGAGAGTTTGAACATAATGATTGGTCAAAATAAGGGCAGAGATTCCCTTATTACTCAATTTTCATTTCTCTGGTCAGAAGATCCATTACCGCTGCTGAACAATCCTTATCTTTATATAATATCAGATAGACCTGTTCCAAGATAGGCATATCAACTTCAAGCCGCCTGGCAAGATCATAAACAGATTGAGTCGTTTTGACCCCTTCTGCCACCATTGCCATCTCATTAAGGATAACAGAAAGTTTTTTTCCTTGTCCCAGCTTTAGACCTACTGTCCGGTTACGACTCAGATCACCGGTGCAGGTAAGAACCAGATCACCAAGACCACTCAAACCAAAAAAAGTACGGGGATCCGCACCCATTTTAACCCCGAGCCTTTTAATTTCTGCAAGTCCCCTGGTAATAAGTGCTGCCCGACTGTTGAGTCCGTAACCTAGCCCGTCACTGATTCCAGCAGCAATGGCCACTATATTTTTCAAAGCTGCGCTTATCTCAAGCCCTATCACATCAGTGCTGGCATATACTCGGAAACGTTCCGTTCCCAAAATATGTTGTAATTCTTTTGCCTTTTCAATCTGGGTACAACCAAGAGTAACCGCCGTGGGCATACCCATGGCCACCTCTTTTGCAAAAGAAGGCCCCGAAAGAACTGCCA
>JANMTN010000194.1:0-16140 GCA_031390685.1 Desulfobulbaceae bacterium | reverse complement strand
GTAGCCAAAAAATAACATTTGAAGAATGGCAAAACAGGGTGCAACCCTGGTGCCGCTCCCAAGATAATAAAGCTGAGCGATGTAAAATAGAATTTGTAGATTTCAACAACCGGACATTTTATCTTCCTTTCATATTTCATTGTAACTGATATGTGTTTACTTCCCGGTAGCTTGATGTTTTCAAGTTATGATACAACTACCATATGCCATCTTGAAACAAAAAGTCAAAAAAAACTTCCGCAAACAACACTTCATTCTGAACTATTTCCAGTAAACGGATAACCTCTACCATCTCGGAGGAGATCAATAACAAAACTAACAGGCTCAAACGCTCAAGCAGATAGTCTGTCGATAGAGATAACATATCGTATTTACTATAAAAAACTTACAATTACGCGGAATCCTCAACCCAGGGCTTCAATTAAAATACGAATGAACCTAAGTTTGCTTTACATTCCGTTTTGACAGGCATATACTATTTTATATACTTCTTTGTAATATTAGTTTTAGGAGCTATAGAAATTTTGGTAATACCGGTGCGTTCTTTGAATTCCCGGTCAGTAGGATGCTGTATGAATGCTAACCCCATAACATAAGGAGCTCGTTATGCACAAATCAACATTATTTCGAATGGCTTTGCTGACACTGTTGTCGCCTGCCGCATGGATATCCTCGGCAAGCGCGTATGATACTTATGCCTCCGGAGGAACCAGCCCAAACCGTACCGGCAATTGTGCTGTGTGCCACGGCGATTTCCAAGCCGATAATTATTTATCCAAGAGTGACCAGGCCCCCTGGACCGGTACCTATGCCGGTCTCCCTATCACTAGCCTGCACAATATCCATCGCAGGCTCATAGCGCCCGGCTGCGACACCTGTCACTCGGCCCCCGCCAGGACTCCGGTTAATCTCGATTCTTCGACCGGCATCGTGCTGAACGGCACTACGGAATACACGATCAGCTGTCTCGGTTGTCATGGACGCGCGGAGACTGGCGAAGCCGGCAGGGTCACCAGCGCCGGTTTGCGCCAGCATCACCAGAGCGCAGGCGTTACCGTCTGTGCAGACTGTCACGCAGATACCACTCCCGCCACATTCACCACGGTTGGCGAACAGGTATTGCCGCTCTATTATCCACTCGTGGACCCAGCTCGTCCTACCAAACCCAACAACTCCTGCAACCCGGACGGTAATGAAACCTTTGCCGGTCTCTTTGGCCTGGATAATGACGGAGACGGAGTATATGATTCTAACGACCTCGACTGCCCGCCTATTCCTGACATCAACCTCAGCCCGGGTGCGCTTAACTTCGGCGCCGTGTCCGTAGGCAGCTCGGCAACCCTGAATACTGTAATCCAGAACCAGGGCCGCGCAGCACTGAACGTCAGCGTGATTAACCTCTGCGCGGGGACCAGCCCCGAGTTCACCTGGTCGCCGGCTGCTCCCTTTATTGTGGCCCCTAACTCGAGCCTGATCCTGGCCGTAACCTTTACGCCGGTGGACAACGTCAGCGATACGGGTTGCCTGGCTATCTCCAGCGACGATCCCAATGAAGCCATCACGCAACTTGCTGTGTCAAGCAAGGCTGGATCTAAATTATTACCACTATTCGTTCCGGCTATTATTCGTCCCGCCCCATAAAGCGAATGGGAATTATACGGGCAGGTACCTTGTGTGATTGATGCACAATCCGAGCCTCCGGCGTTGATAAGCTGACCGCTTGCGGTCAGCTTATCAGATTAGTTCCCCGCCGCTTTTTCCTTACCGCCTGGCCGCATGTGGTTACTACCTGTTACCGGGCCGATTATTCATCAGCCTCCCCCTTATAAAACCGATAACTCGGTGTCACCCATTAAAAGGCCCTCATCAAGAAAGTTGAAAGTCGGGGTCAAATCGTGAAAAGTTCAAGGACGATCCGTTTTTTTCCACTTTGTTCTGCCGATAAAAAAAAGATATGGGGGGAAAGAGATATGGGGCCGGACCAAGTTAATTATATGAATCTGCATTTTATTTATAAAATAATAAGCGTTTTCAGGTCCTGGATCGCCCTTTTTATCGTTGTGAAATGACTTAGAATTGACGGCGGGGCTTGGTTGACGAATTTGATTCCCATCTTGAAAGGCATGGCACTATCTTCCATGTTTCGATCAAACCAGACGGGACGTGCCAGGAGAGTCGTCAATTTTTCAGGATCATCATCCGTGGGCGGAAAGACTATAGCTATAGATATAGTATCTGAATCGAGTGCGGCATAAAAGAGATGCTTGCCATCAATGAGCACCTGGGAAAATTCCAGCCTCGCCCCCTGCTTGGACAGGTCTAAAAGCAGGGCAGTCACCCCACCTGTCAGTTGAGAATCGGTGCTTTTGTTATAGAGATAGAGGTCGACATCTTGCTGAGTTGAGGTTCTGGGATGATTCCTTCTGCTCTTCACTTAGGGTTCTTAACCTCGACTAAACAAGAAATTATCAATTTTACCGCTTCTTCTTTGAATTCCTGTGTGTATTTCAGTCCCTTCTTGTTCATTGGACACCTTCTTGCGGATTATATATCTAATCGCAACAAAGTGACCACTATTACCTTATACCCTACCACCTCAATTTACAAACTGCAAAAGTAGCGCAACTAATTTGATGTCCACGATTGACGACCGACCTCAGTTTGGCTTGAGAGATCCGTAACTTGTATCCTGATTTTGAGAGATGTGGCCAGAAAAAAGTGGACTATTGTTGACTTTTGTCGGGTTCGGGGGACCAAACAAGCATAAATGCGGGCGGGCAAGTCTCGGATATTTCTTTCTGTTCGATCATATTGTATTGTGACTGAGGAGCTGTTACGAAATATTCAGACCATTACAAACTATTCATTTTTAATCAAGCAATCAAAGTAGTTCATGCTTGGAATGTATAATTAACTGATTTTGTTTAATAAAATGAAATTCATCCACACCGCTGACATCCATCTGGGGAAAACCTATCCCAACTCTTCAGGAGAAGGGGAGCGGTACCAGGATTTCTTTCACTGCCTGGCGGGCATTGTGGCAGATGCCGTCCGCGAGGATGTTGACTTTGTCCTGATCGGCGGGGATCTCTTTCACACCGGGCAGATCCTGCCCAAGACCTTTGCCAGAACCATCGAAATTCTGCAGCCCCTGAAAGAAGCAGGCATCCCTTGCATTGCCATCGAAGGCAACCATGACTGGATTCACCGGCGCAACAATATCTCATGGATGGAGGCCCTTTCCGAAATGGGTTATATCCGCCTGCTGCGGCCAGTCCGGACCGAAGATGGCAGCTATTATTTTAAGCCCTTCAATGAAGAGACCGGGGAGGGCGGCCATATTGAGATCGGCGGCCTGCATATATACGGCCTCGGTTATATCGGCGCCCAGTCCGGCAGCCATGTGGAGCGCATCTGCGAGGCGGTGACCACCGACAACAATCTGCTGATTTTTCATGTCGGCATCTGGAAGTACTCGCCGGTGGAGATCGGCAACATGAAGATTGAAGAGGCCCATCCCCTGGCCGAAAAGTTCGGGTATGTCGCCCTCGGTCACGGTCATAAACCCTACGTGATCAAAACCCCGGGCGGCAAGCCCTACGCCTACAATCCCGGCGCTCCGGAACGGGTCAACTTCGGTGAGGAAAAGTATGAGAAGGGCTATTATTTGGTGAGCCTTGCGGACGGCAGGTTTACCCTGGAATTCAGGGCCACCGATCCCCGGCCCATGCTGGTTGAGGTCATCAATCTCGACGGGGCAACAGATGCGGATACCGCCATGGCCTGGTTCCAGGAACAGATAACGACAAAGCTGGCCGGACTGACTGACGAACGGTCGCCCTTGCTGGAGCTGAAACTGGCCGGACGGGTCGGCTTTCATCCCTTTGAGCTTGCCCGCGAACGTTTACGGCTGGCCATTGAGGAATTGGCCGCACCCTTGCACGTCGAAATAAAGAATCACCTTTCTCTGCTGACGCGGGCCGGTGGCGAAGAAGTGACCAAGAAGTCCCTTGCCGAGATTGAAATGGATGTCCTGCATGAACTGATCGGCGCCCACAGCAAATACCAGGGGCGGGAAGGGGAGTTGGCCCGGTTGTCGCTATCGATCCGCGATCTGGTCATGAAAGGTGATGTTGAAGATGAAGAATTGCTGGGCCTTTTCGGGGAGCAGGGGTAAGCCATGCAGATCCTTTCTATTTCGCTCAAAAATATCAAATCCCACCGGGACAAGGAACTGCATTTTGTAGGCGGCATCAACGTCCTTTCCGGGGTCAACGGGGTTGGCAAAAGCACGATCTTTGAGGCCATCGGCTACGCCTTGTTCGGCGTTGATGCCCGTGATTTTGTAGGTAACATCGAACGTTTCATTACCATCGGGGCCAGGAAAGGGGAAATAGCGGTCACCTTTGCCCCGGGTGATGGCGACACCTATCGGGTTTCCCGCAGTGTCGGGGCCGGTTCCAAATGGCTGCTGGCCCGAGAGATCGGCGGCTCCTTTGAGGTTGAGGACCATGCCGGATCCCCGGAAACAGAGGCGCGGATCAAGGAACTGCTCGGTCTCGATGGCGGTCGTCCCCTGGCTGATCAATTCAAACTGGTGATCGGCCCCTTTCAGAACGAATTTCTTGGGCCTTTTGTTCTCAAGCAGCCGGCCAAGCGGCAGGAGGCCTTTGACGAGATCCTCGGCATCGATGCCTGGCGCAAAACCTATAAAGGCACCAGCACCCTGCTCAAGGCCGTGAAAACCAGGATTGACCTCCTGAGTATGGAGATCGAGGGTAAAGAGGAACAGGTTGCCGCCCTGCCCGAGCGGCAAAGTGAATTGACCGCCCTGGTTGCCGAAACGGAAGTCCGGCACAAGTTGTTGGCAGACAAGGAAAAGAGCTTGGGTGCAACCGAGGCACAACTGGTCAGACTTGATGGTCAGGAAAAGATGACTCAGGCGGTGAAGGGTGATATCCAGGTGCTGGAGAATCGTATCCGCGACGGCGAGGGCAAGATCGCCGACAACCAGAAAAGGGTGCAGGAGGCCGAGCAGGCCCTGGAAATCCTGAAAAAGAGCCGGGTCGGCAAGGAAGCGTTTGAAGGGGCTGAGGCGAGCCTCAAGTCCCTGCGGGAGCAGGAGAAGCAGCGAAGGACGGTCGAGCAGGAGATAACTGCTCTTGATAAAAAAAGTGCCCGCCTGGCCCAGGCCTATGCATACGAAAGGCGGGAGGTCGAAAAAATCGTCAAAGAGCTGACGGCAGAAGAACTCCGGCTCTGCGCCGCCCAGAAGGGACTTATTGCCGGTGAGGGTGTGACCACAGCGGCGGCCCGCTTGCCGGCGCTTAGAGCAGAGGTGGAAAAGCTGCATCTGGCCCAGGGCCTTCTGGAAGGGCGGCGGGCCGGTTTGCAGGAAGGGAAGGAAAAACTGGCCGAAGGGGTCTGCCCGTTTTTCAAGGAGCCGTGTCAAAACATTGCCGGTAAGGCGCCACGCGATGTTTTCAGCGTCGGGGTGGAGGAACTCGACAAAGAAGGCTTTGATCTGAAGCAGCGCCTGGCCGGGATGGGCCAGAAGATTGCAGCGACCGAGAAGGCCAGACAGGAGCTGGATACACTTAATGTCAGGGCGCAGGAGCTGGCAAAACAGCTCAGTGCCCTGATCAAACGGCGTGACGATAACACCAAACGCCAGGGTGCTCTGGAAGGGGCCAAAAAACTACAGGAAGAGGCCGGGAAAGAGGCCGGAGCCCGCAAGGAAGAGCTCAAGAAGTACGGCAATCTCGATGGCGACATTGCCACGATCGAAAAATTACGCACGGGACATCAGGCCGCCCGGGACGCCTTCTTTGCCAATCAGAAAGACGCCCTTGATCTGCCGGCCCGGCGCGAATCCCTGGCTATGATGGTGACGCTTCTGGAGGAGTTGCGCAAGACCCTGGCGGCCAAAGGGCAGGATCTTGGCGCTCTGGCCCAGGATTATGATCCGAAGCGCCACGCAGACGTCCGCCTGGCCAAGGAACAACTGGTGGCGGAAGTTGCCACCAGCAGGCAGAAGATTGCTGATCTCGGCAAGGACCGATTTCGCCTTGCGGCCGAGATCAAAAAAATGAAACAGATCAAGGAGGAGATCAAGGCCCGGTTGGCAGACAGGAAAGGCTTTGCCGGCAAGGAAGAGCTGGTCAAATTCCTGCGGAACCAGATCTTCAACAATGTTTCGGCCCAGCTCTCCGAGCGTTTCCGTGAAGAAATAAGTCTACGGGCGGATCTTATCTACCGCAACATAGCCGAAACCGATGAAGAGCTTTACTGGGGCGACAAGTACCAGATTGTCCTGCGGGATATGGAGAATGGGGAGCTCAGGGAGCGCAGCGATGACCAGCTCTCCGGCGGCCAGACCATGAGCGCTGTGGTTGCCCTGCGTCTGGCCCTGCTGCAGACCATCGGCGCCAGGGTGGCCTTTTTTGATGAGCCGACCTCCAATCTGGATGCGGCGCGTCGGGCCAATCTGGCCCATGCCTTCCGGGCCATCGATGTCGGCCGGGAGGAGGTGACCGAACACTGGTACGACCAGCTTTTTCTCATCAGCCACGATGTTGTTTTTACCGAAGTAACGGATCAGATTATTTCCCTTGAGTAAGATCGTCGGCCGGGCCTGGTTGGAAGCCGTGGCAGCAAACTCCTGAGACGTCAGGTTGTAAAATTCTCTGCAACATCTGGTGTCATCTTTATCCATGCCTTATCTTGAGAAGCAGGACACAGAGAGAGAGCGTGAGACTAATAGTATTTGCTAAAATCAAGGGAAAATCTTTGAGTATAAATCCATAAACCAGCCACAGGAACAATCCCGTAGTGAGAATGGCATACATCAGTAAAGAAACATCTTTGGTCCTTTTTGATCGTAATATTTTGATCACCTGAGGCAAAAATGAAGAGGTCGTACATATTGCAGCGGTTAATCCAATAAGGGTAGTCCAGTCAAATTTCATTATTCTATACTCATTAGTTGTTTGGTCCCACAGTAAAATTAGAGGGTACTTTATTATATCAGTGAAGCATAGCCTCAAAAAAGGTGGACTTTCCCAATGGCGCGTAATCTGAGATTATTGGCTGCAGAGAGGGGTGGAACTGATAGGGCTGGAACTTCAGTATTTTCGCTGGAAAAAGGGAGTGAAAAAAATGGATAGTAAAAATCCAGTTTGAACCAGGAGTCTGTTAGGATCGGAATTTGCCTGGAAAACGAAATCAAGGACTTAGAGTGTTTCCTCTAAGCACTTGATTTTTGCTACGCTTGTATGATCCTTGGTTTTCAGGGCCAAGGGAGCAGGCGCTATATTCCAGCATGACCACCAATGAAACAGCCTGTGTGAATGGCCATTCATGGGTACGTCAAAGCCCGCTGTTTGCGCAGGTCTCCGTATTGTTTGTTTTCTATCAGCCCTTTTTCGCGGGCTGCTTATCAATCTTTTTTTTTGTTTTTTGGTTTTGCTTTTCGGTGGTTTGTTTCTGTCCCTTTTCCTTATCTTTTTTTCCGCCCTTATCTCCCATTATGTCACTCCTTTTCCTGTTTTTTATCCATCTGTACTTGTTGCTTTAACAGTTCAATATCTTGAAACAGTACCATCATAGTGTATGTTTAATTTTAACATTTTGCAAAAAATATTTAAAAAATTTACATTAAACGCTTAGTCCACAGCACTTCTTGAATTTCTTCCTGCTGCCACAATGGCAGGGACCGTTCCGGCCAACCTTTGGAACCCTTCTTTCGATAAGGAGAGAATCGTCCTTGATGTCGCCATCGACATAGAGCCATTGACCATCCTCTTTCACAAAATGACTGACTCGTGAAGTCGCCATGCCGTTTTTTGGGAAAATGAGGCTGCCTGGGATTCGACAACACCTTCGCTGCCGCCTAGCGGCGAAGAATATCTCTAATATGCAGGAGAATGTTAGCGGCGATTATTTCATTACCCTTGTCGCCGAAATGGTATGAATCTATGAAAATGTCTTCCTGGTTGCCAAGAGTATCAAATACATTTGTCAGGCTCACATAATGATAGTTGTCGGCATTGAATGCTCCAAGCGCCTCATCAATTTGGGTATAACACCGTTTAAAGTATTCCTGGGGTTCTTTATTGACTTTGGACACTTCTCTTGCAGTTAGTTGTTTTCCTGTTACCGCCAATGTTGGCTGCAGCACAAATACATAGTCTGTCCCTTCCTGAGAAAGCGCAAATGAACTCAACTTTACATTTTTATACAATCGCTTTGCTACAAGGGAAGGAGGAACTTTTTTCGGTACGATTTGGGTAACCTCGGGGATAACAGGTTGATTTGTAAAGCGATACACTTGTTTGATCAGGTCTAAAAATAATTCATCGGCATATGACCTGAACCACAGGACATTCCGTCCAAAATAACCCCAGTGAACATCATTATTCCCGGAAAAGGAAATAATCATATCCGGGGCAAGTTCTGATAATTTATTCTCAATGAGAATACGTTCATGGGTCGAGGCCCAGGCCGGGTTGGCCGCCGTCACCACCTCATAATTTAATTTCGTAACGGGTGACAGCTCTTTTGTAAGCATTTTTTCCAGATATCCTGCTATTGTTCTGTCCTGGCTTGAAGCTCCTGAACCATACGCTGTGGAGCCGCCTGTTATGAATATCCGGAATGTATTGTCAGGTTTTGGCAACCTGATTTCTTTTTCATACCTGAACTGCGCCGAATTGATTGAAGCATTCCCATGTCTTCCCGGCATAGGCGCATTTCCCACAAATGGCGTAGGTATATTTGGAACAGCGTATGAAAAGCTGGCTATCTTGTCCAGAACATGATCTTCATCATGGTATACATGAATCAGTTCCTGTTGCTCTTTTTTGTCCAGGAATCCCCCGAAAGTAAATACCTTGGCGGCATTCTCAACATATTTGTCGAATGTTTTGATGATTGAATAACGTCCGGCAACAAATCCCGTTGCCAGCAATACAATAATGAGAAGGGAGGGAAACACTGAGATAATTATTTTTTTAGGCAGTTTCATATGCAGGTACACTTAAGCTAATCAAAAAATCCGTATCAAAAACTGACGGTGAATAAATAGGGTGACACCCTTATGTTTGAACATTAGCCTGGTTTTTTAAGTGATTTACTCAAGTCCATATAAAACGTATAATAATCGAAATCACTAACTTCGCAATGGCTCAGTTCTCCGGGGGAAGGTCTCTGACGTACCCCTGAATGGCCATTTACACAAATTATTTTACACCCACTGTTTTTTAACTTATGGCGAAGAGAGCTTGGGGTGCTCCCCACTTTGTGGCAAACTGTTTTAATGGTTTGCACTGTTTCTACCCGGTGTAATAATATGCTTGAAAGATTGTTCTCTCCCTCTGTGATCTTTTTTGGCAGGATGAAGGCATGACCTGTGAATGCCGGAAGGATATTGAATAACAGGACTATCCATATGGAAACCCGCTTTGCTCTGGACATACTCTCGCAACCTGATGACACAACCTGCGGCCCCACCTGTCTGCATGCTGTCTACCGGTATTATGGTGACGACATTTCATTAAAACAGGTTGTTGCCGAGGCCCATCCGCTTGAAGGAGGCGGCACCCTGGAGGTCCTCCTTGCCTGTCATGCCTTACAGCGGGGCTACGGGGCAACGATTTACACCTACAATCTAAAGGTCTTTGATCCGACCTGGTTTGAGAACTCCGACATTGATCTCAGCGCAAAACTCCAGCAGCAGATCAAGGTCAAAACCAGTAAAAAACTGAAGGTCGCCACCACGGCCTATCTGGAATTTCTGGCTCTGGGCGGCATACTGCGTTTCCATGACCTCACCACCGCCCTTCTTCGCAAATATCTCAAACAAGATAAACCGATCCTGTGCGGTCTTTCCTCCACCTATCTGTATCATTGCGCCCGCGAGTTCGGCCCCACCCTTGACTCTGATGATATCCGGGGAGAACCCACCGGCCATTTTGTGATCCTCTGTGGCTATGATCTCCATAACCGCCATGTCTTCATTGCCGACCCCCTGATGCATCCTTCGGGAAAAGGCCAGTTGTACGAGGTCGATATCGACCGTCTCGTCGGTTCCATCCTGTTGGGCATCCTTACCTACGATGCCAACCTGCTGATCATTGAACCCGTATCACCCGCCGTCAAAGATGTGAAATGACCACCCTGATTGTTGTCGACAATCCCAAGAGCTGGCCCCTGGATCTGAAAGGAGTGGAAATCGTCCCAGCCCGCTCCTATCTGACCGATCCTTATTTCAACACCCTGCGCCGCGCCAAGGTTTTCAATATGTGCAAGTCGTACCGTTATCAGGCCGCCGGGTATTATGTCTCTCTTCTCGCCGAGGCCAGGGGACACAAGCCCATTCCGTCGATATGGACCATTCAGGACATGAAGCTGCCCGCTATTATCCGCGTCGTCTCTGCCGACCTGGATGATCTGATCCAGAGCAGTCTTGCTCCACTCCAGTCGGATCGCTTCGACCTTTCCATCTATTTCGGCAAGAACCTGGCTAAACGCTATGACCGCTTGAGCTCCCGGCTGTTCAATATGTTTTATGCTCCCTTTCTCAGGGCGAATTTTGTCTTTCATAAAAAATGGATCCTCCAGAATATCTCGCCCATTGCCGGCAGCGACATTCCAGACAGCCACCTGCCCTTTGTCATGGAGGTAGCCAATGTTTTTTTTGCCAGACAGCATTACATGATGCCCAAAAAAAACGACAACCGTTTCGATCTGGCTATTCTGTACAACCCGGAAGAACAAGACTCGCCCTCCAACGAACGGGCCCTGAAAAAATTCATCAAGGCCGCCGCGGCCTTAAGTATGGAGGCGGAACTGATCAGGAAGGAAGATTATGGCAGGCTTTCCGAGTTTGACGCCCTGTTCATCCGGGAGACCACCAACGTCAATCACCACACCTACAGCTTCGCCCGGCGTGCTGCTGCGGAAGGATTGGTGGTGCTCGATGATCCCGAATCAATCCTGTGCTGCACCAACAAGGTTTTTCTGGCGGAACTCTTTGCACGACACAAAATTCCCACGCCGAAAACCATGATTGTCCATCGCGACAACCTTGCTCAGGTTGAACAGGCCCTTGGCCTGCCCTGCATCCTCAAAAAGCCTGACAGCTCGTTTTCCCAGGGGGTCAATAAGGCAAAAACCAGGGAAGAACTCATGCAATATGGCCGGGAGCTTCTCAATGATTCAGAACTGATCATTGCCCAGCAGTTTTTGCCCTCTCCCTTTGACTGGCGCATCGGGGTACTGGACAAAAAACCACTCTTTGCCTGCAAATATTTCATGGTCAATAACCACTGGCAGATTATCCAGCGGGCTTCCGACGGCAAAAAGAAAGAGGGCAATTACGAAACATTCTGTCTTGAAGATGTGCCTGAAAAAGTGCTCAGCACCGCCGTGAAAGCGGCAAATCTCATCGGCGACGGCCTCTACGGAGTTGACCTCAAAGAGATCGACAACAAGGTTTATCTTATTGAGATAAATGACAATCCCAATATTGATGCCGGGTGTGAGGACGCACATTTGAAAGATGAACTGTACACCATAATAATGGCATCATTTC
This sequence comes from Desulfobulbaceae bacterium, assembly GCA_031390685.1. Taxonomy (GTDB): domain Bacteria; phylum Desulfobacterota; class Desulfobulbia; order Desulfobulbales; family Desulfocapsaceae; genus UBA2270. Next base: position 4,547 of record JANMTN010000194.1, on the reverse strand, counting down.
TGGCCCGTATTGAACGCAAAAAGAGGCTGCATGACCAGATATGACAACCAGTGAACCCTTACATCTCTTTGGCGGCGCCGGTGTCGAGCTGGAATACATGATCGTCGATGTTGACACCCTCGACGTGAAGCCTCTAACCGATGAGGTCTTGAAGGCTGTCACTGGCGCCTACAAGGAAAATTACAACAAACCTGGCGTGTGCTGGTCCAACGAACTGGCCCTGCATGTCATTGAGTTGAAAACCGGTGAACCGACTCCGTTTCTTGCCGATTTCATCAGCCTTTTTCAGCAGGATGTCGGGCGGATCAATACCATTCTTAAGGATTTTAATGCCAGGCTTATGCCCAGCGGCGCCCATCCCTGGATGGATCCCTTCCGGGAAACCAGGCTCTGGCCCCACCATCACAGCGCCATATACGAGGCCTATAATAAAATATTCGACTGCCGCGGCCACGGCTGGTCTAATCTGCAGAGCGCCCATCTGAATCTGCCCTTTGCCGGCGATGATGAGTTCGGCCGGCTCCACGCCGCCATTCGCGTGCTGCTGCCAATTTTACCGGCCCTTGCTGCCAGCACCCCCATTGTCGATGGCCGCCGCCAGGATTCTCTCGATTATCGGATGGAGGTTTATCGGACCCATTCCTCAAAAATCCCCTCGTTGACCGGGGAAGTCATTCCTGAGCCTGTTTTCACCAGTGCGGATTATGACATCCGGATCTTCCAGCGCATCTATCGCGACATCAAGCCCCATGACCCGGATACTGTTCTGCAGCAGGAATGGCTCAATGCCCGGGGCGCCATTGCCCGTTTTGATCGTTCCGCCATTGAAATCCGCATCCTTGATGTGCAGGAATGTCCCCTGGCCGATCTGGCCGTCGCCTCTCTGATCATCAATACACTGAGAGCACTGGTTGACGGCCTGTGGTCCGACCCTGCACAATTACAACAATGGCGGACCGATGCCCTGGCGGACATCCTTTTTAAGACCATCAAGACCGCAGAGAAAAACACGATCAGCAATGGTGACTATTTGAACATTTTCGGCCTGCAGAAGAGGGGAGAGATGACGGCCGGAGATCTCTGGTGTCATATTCTGCAGGAAATAAAAAGCAGTTATCCCCTGCCAAAGGTTTTTCTTGAACCGCTGCAAATCATTACGCAACAGGGAGCTTTGGCAAGTCGGATCGTGAGACAGCTTAATAATGACCTGTCCCGACCTGCCCTGAAGCGGGTTTATGGCCGACTTTGCGAGTGCCTGGGCCAAGGCGTCATGTTCACGGATGAATAGCTTGTCAGCTTGCCGGGTAAAAAAAGAACGACGCGATGAGGCCAAGTCAGCTCACATTTACCCATGATGGAAAGACATCCACGATGACCAGACAGAGAACCCCGACTCTCATTATCAGCTGCGAGCACGCAATCAATCATCTTCCTGACCAATATCGCAGCCTTCTTATCGAGAGCATCGACCAGCTTAATACCCATCAAGGATACGACCCGGGTGCCCTCGATTTCGCGCGCCTGCTGGCCGCCAGGATTCCAGCGCCACTGTTTGCCGGCAGTGTCTCCCGCCTGCTGGTGGATTTGAATCGTTCTCTGGCCAATCACCGCACGCCGCCGATACAGCCTGGGAACGATCTTCCCTTTGTCTTGAAACAAGAAATTCTCGCCCGTTATTATCTCCCCTATCGCCGCCAGGTCGAAGAGGCTATTGAAGGCAAGCTGCGAAAAGAGAAAATCGTTCTGCATCTGTCCATCCATTCCTTTACCCCCGTGCTGGATGGTGCCCAAAGAACAGCGGATATCGGTTTTCTCTATGATCCAAGCCGCGAAAAGGAAAAAGAGTTTTGTGGAAAATGGCGCGCCGGTCTGGCTGTCAGAGATGAGAGATGGCGTTTGCGGAGAAATTATCCGTATCGGGGAACCAGCGACGGACTTGTCACCGCATTGCGTAAAAAGTTCCCGGCGCAGCGCTATATTGGCATAGAGCTGGAAATAAACCAGATTTACCCGCTTGACAGGAAGGCAGATTGGCTGAGATTACAACATCAACTGCTGGAGAGTTTTGTGGAAGTCCTGCAGATGCAAAACAAGTGACATGGCAGGGAAATTTGCTTCGTGTTTTGTTATTCCCGGAAAAGGTAAATGATGAAAAAAAATGATGAGGAATAAATGAAATATTATCGTAAAGAATTGTTGTTCAATGTGCCGACTCGGAGAGCGTTCATTAACATTACGTCTCAAGTTCAGGAATGTTTAAATGAAAGTGGGATATCCGAGGGGTTGATACTTGTGAATGCCATGCACATCACAGCATCGGTCTTTATCAATGATGATGAATCCGGTTTGCATCATGATTATGAGGTTTGGCTGGAAAAGTTAGCTCCCCACGAGCCTGTCAGTCAATACCGTCATAACGTTGGTGAAGACAACGCCGATGCCCATTTGAAACGGCAGGTCATGGGGCGGGAGGTTGTTGTTGCTGTTACCGACGGTCAGCTTGATTTTGGGACATGGGAACAGATATTCTATGGTGAGTTTGATGGTGGACGCAAGAAAAGGGTGTTGGTGAAAATAATTGGTGCGTAATTTGTATTAGCTCAGACCTGACCGGACAGTTGATCCACCCTTAAAAAAGTGTCCATTTTTATCATGTCACCTCAATATACCAAAGCCATCTCGAATTGTAAGTCATTACCGTAATATTGTCTATCCCTCTCTCGATTTTCCAGACCGACACTCCCTTCGTGATTCGTAGAAAGAAACAAGAATATTCTCTTGTTTCTTTACTATGTATCGTATGCTGGAGTGCAGTACCTGACCCTGGACGACGAATTGGTGCTGCAACCTCCCACTTATTTTCTACAGGTCCTCAATTCCCTGAATATAGGGAATTAAGGACCTGTTCATCATGCTTCTATCGCATTTTTTTAGATTATCAGCATATTTTCCCTTAAAACAGGGTAAAAATGTTGATAATAATTCCATTTTAGGTCATATATAAAATAATACAATAATAATTCCCGCAATAAAGGGAGATTTATGCAGAATAGTCTCGCAGATATTATTTTATTTCATCGTAAACGAAGCGGCTTGACGCAGCAGGAGCTGGCTGAACTGGCCGGGGTCGGCAAGAACATGATCTATGAGCTTGAAAACGGTAAAATAAGCGTAAGATTGGATAACCTTCTCAAGGTTTTGCAGGTAATGAACATTGATCTGGATTTTCACAGCCCCCTGTGGGAGGCCTTTTTGAGGGAGCATTCCGATGCGAAGCGCTAGAGTTTTTTTTGAAAATGATTTTGCCGGTCAGCTCATTGAGGCAGAAAATGGCCGCGAGTATTCTTTTCAATATGAACAAGGGTATAACGGGCCACCCATCTCACTGACCATGCCGGTTCAGGAAGAGCCGTATCGCTTTAACGAGTTTCCCCCCTTTTTTGATGGATTGCTCCCCGAGGGCTTTCAACTTGAGGCCCTGTTGCGCCAGAAGAAGCTCGATCGCGATGACAAATTTGGTCAACTCCTGATCGTTGGTGCGGATACGGTTGGTGCCGTCACCATCAAAGAGGCGCTATGAACCGTTGCCCTCTCACCTATGAACCATGCGAGGGCCTATACTCACAAAGTGGTTTAAAGCGCCTTTCCCGCCAGCTCACTAACCTGCAACCCCTCTCCTTTACCTCATTGGAGTTGAGACAGGAGGCCGCTGCTCGATCCCAGAAGATGTCAATTCAGGGGGTGCAGCCGAAACTTTCGGCCAGGTTGCAAATAAAGAAACAGCAATTTATCCTCGTTGATAAGAATGGGCAGTACATTCTCAAACCGCAAATCGCTGATTACGTCCAGGTACCCGAGAATGAAGACCTCACGATGAGGCTCGCCTCCCTTGCAGGCATTGAGGTGCCGCTGCATGGTCTATTGCATGGACAGGACGGGGAGATGACATACTTTATCAAGCGCTTTGACCGAGTCGGCCATAAAGGGAAACGACATGTTGAGGATTTTGCTCAGCTTGGTGGTCGGAACCGGGAGACAAAGTATCGCTCCAGTATGGAGCAAGTTGCCAAATTGATTGAGACCTTTTGCACCTTTCCGGCCGTAGAGAAGGTGAAACTCCTGCGCCTGACTCTGTTCAGCTTCCTGGTTGGCAACGAAGATATGCACCTGAAAAACTTTTCCGTCATTCGCAATCAGGATATTATTTCCCTGACCCCGGCCTATGACCTGCTGAACACCACTATTATTCTTCCTCAACCTGAAGAAGAGCTGGCCTTACCATTGAATGCAAAAAAGAATAAACTGCGACGAGAAGATTTCCTGGAGTATTTTGATAGAGATCGCCTGGGATTGACTGAGCGGATCATTGATAAGATAACAACCGACTTTGCAAATATTCGCCCACAATGGGAGGCCTTACTCGAAGTCAGCTTTTTATCGGACAAAATGAAGGAGAAATACCTGCAGGTTGTTAATGAGCGCTTTGCCAGGATTTTCCGGTAAAGGAAAAGTCCCTTACTTTAACGTTTTTCATGGATGAAAACGGT
>JANMTN010000192.1:0-18757 GCA_031390685.1 Desulfobulbaceae bacterium | reverse complement strand
CTTCATACTGGAGACCTTTTTCTCAACAATGAGGAAATAAGGATCTTCCATATTCACTTCCATCCGATCCGCGTCGGTAACAAAGTACGGAGAAAGATAGCCGCGATCAAACTGCATCCCCTCGACAACATCAAGGGTGGTATCCATGGATTTTGCTTCTTCCACGGTGATAACACCTTCCTTACCAACCTTATCCATGGCCTCGGCAATGATATTGCCGATGGTCTCATCGCTATTGGCAGAGATGGTGCCAACCTGGGCAATCTCTTTCTGCTCTTTCGTAGGGGTGGCGATCTTCTTGAGCTCGGCGACAATAGCTTCAACACACTTGTCAATCCCACGTTTGATCTCCATGGGGTTGCCACCGGCAGCTACCAGCTTCACGCCCTCGGTATAGATAGATTGGGCAAGGACAGTCGCGGTTGTGGTGCCGTCACCGGCTACATCAGAGGTCTTGGAAGCAACTTCCCGTACCATCTGCGCGCCCATGTTTTCAAACTTGTCGGTCAGTTCAATTTCTTTGGCCACAGTCACACCATCTTTGGTGATAGTGGGCGCACCGTATGATTTCTCAATCAGCACATTCCGACCCTTGGGCCCAAGTGTTACCTTTACAGCATTTGCCAGGGTATTGACACCAACGAGGATGGACTCGCGGGCCTTTACACCGTATTTAATATCTTTTCCAGCCATTATTTATCTCCTTTTATCATTCACGCCCCTCTTGCAAGAGACAGTAACCATACACGGCTTGACGCCTTCTTATTCAATAATACCCATGATATCATCTTCACGCATGATGATAAAATCCTCACCATCAAGTTTTACATCCGTACCGCCGTATTTGGAAAAGAGCACCTTATCCCCAGCTTTTACCTGCAGGGCAACACGGTCGCCCTTCTCATTGGTCTTGCCAGGTCCAACAGCAATGACTGTGCCTTCGGCTGGTTTTTCTTTGGCGCTGTCAGGAATGATAATTCCACCTGCGGTCTTGGTTATCTCTTCCAGTCTTTTCACCAGAAGACGATCATTCAATGGACGAACTTTCATGTATTTCCTCCTACACGATTTTGTTTGAAGATTGGGCATCCGCCCCCTGCACTTTAACCTGGAGTATCAACAACAAAACAACACCCCAAAACTGGACAAAACTATAGGCTGGCTTTTGCAAAAATCAAGGGGCGAATGCCAAAAAAACATCCGCCCCTTACCAGCACCGGCCACAACTGTTTTCCGTAAAAAATCCGCACCGCTGAGCCTGCATAGCTCACTCAGAAATCAACCAACCCGTGTTATCCACTTGAAAGGATCTTCCTGCTGACCGCCCTGAATCGCCTGCAACTCATCAAACATTCGTTGTGAAAGAACTCCGACTTTACCACTGTTTATAACATATTGTCTGCCCTGATAACACAACTCACCTACCGGCGAGATAACAGCCGCCGTGCCCGTGCTAAAGGCATCGGTCAAGGTGCCAGCAACACTCGCAGCAACAACCTCATCAATGGTAATCGGCCTTTCAACCACCTTCATACCCCACCTCCGGGCAAGCTGAATCACCGAATCCCTGGTAATACCGGGCAGGATGGAGCCGCCAAGCGATGGTGTTACCAGTTCATCATTGATCATGAAAAAGATATTTGAGGTGCCGACCTCTTCCACGTACTTCCGCTCACAGGCATCCAGCCACAGAACCTGGGTATATCCAGCCTGATGTGCCTCCTCGGCCGCCATGATACTGGCCGCATAATTTCCGCCAGTCTTCACATCGCCAACCCCACCAACAACTGCACGCACATACTTATCCGTGACATAAATCTTTGTCGGGCTGAACCCTTCAGGATAATAGGCCCCAACCGGACACATGATAATATAAAAATAATATTGGCCGGCCGCTCGAACCCCAAGGGCAGGCTCCACGGCAATCATGGTCGGACGAATGTAAAGAGTGGCGCCCTCCGCCGTGGGTATCCAATCCCGATCAAGATAGACAAGGGCCTTGAGAGCCTTGAAGACCTTGGCAACCGGCAAACGGGGCATACACATCCGCAGGGCCGAGGCATTCATCCGCTTGATATTATCCTCGGGGCGAAAGAGATAGATCTGTCCATCTTTCCCCTTGTACGCCTTCAGCCCCTCAAAGATGGCCTGACCATAATGAAAGACCATGGCCGCAGGATCAAGCTTGAATTTGTGATAGGGAGAGATCTTGGCATCATGCCAGCCACTCTGCCGATCCCATTTCATCAAAAACATATGATCAGTAAAATGTAATCCAAAACCAAGCCTATCCTGAGCAGGTTTTTCTTTCAGTTGCTCCTGGTTTGCCTTCTCCAGCCCTATCTCCAGATTTTCCCACATGACAAATTCCTCTTTTTACGCGAAGCCGTAGTCAAAAAATAATCGTAACATTGAAATACCGTAACCGGCTAAGGAGCCATAACTAAATAGTCCAAAATTTAATAGTTATTTCGTTATGGTTCCTAAAAATAAAGTCGATGTCTTTGCCTCCAAAGAGACTTCCCTCTTATTTCTCTTTTCTTCAATCAGGTTAAACTATATAGTACAATACTGTTACTTCCTTTATTTATATACATAGGAGCCGTTCGCTCTTCGGCCGGGGCGATCCCTGTTGCGAGCGACACGGGGCCATCCATGGCCTGCGCGACGAAATGATCAGGAATACAACAGTATTTCATAATGGCTCCTAAACTGTCTTGAATTACCCAGCCCTATAAAAATTGCAACTTTATTTCTCGTTTTCCATCACCCATTACACCAGTTCAATCGGCCATGCGCAATAAGCAGCCACAAAAGATCTCAGGTTCTCATTATCCAGACACACTGGAATCCCATTATTTCCTCCTGATCTTTTGTATTTCGACGATCTTTCTTGTCTTTATTCCACTGCTCCTTTTTATCGGCGCCCTTTCCAATGAGGCCTTAAGCCTGTTTCAAAGGGGGCGAGACGCAGGCGTCGAACTCCAAATACACTCCTTCCTCCAGAAAAGTTCGATGATTCTCATCATCTTCTCTCTGCTCATCGATCAGAGAAATCTTGTAGCTTTTTTCATCCGCCTTTCACCTCTCCCCGACCATGAAGATCGCCTCCTGCTTGCCAAATTTGAGGAAACCGCCAATGCTATCCTCAAGGGAACTATCGTCTGTGGACTTATTCAGGGCATCATTATCGGGGCAGTCTTTGCCATATTCGCCCTCAACGGTCCCATCCTTTGGGATTGTATCATGGCTGTCGTGGCCTGTCTTCCAATCCCCGGCATCGGTCTGGTCATCATAATTCCGACCGCCATGATCCTGGCCATAAATGGCCAGATAGAAACCGGAATAATTCTCTCCCTGTTTTACATACTCCTCTCCTTTTCCATAGAATACGTGATAAAGCCCAAAATGGTAGGCGGGCAGGTCAAGATGCACACCCTGTTGGTCTTTCTTACTCTCATGGGAGGACTCACTGTTTACGGGGTACTTGGCATTATTTATGGGCCATTGATCTTCGCTGCCTTTCTGACCCTGTCAGATCTCTATCTGGCACGATATGATTTTTCTCTACAAAAAAAAATCATCAAAAAACCAAAGGCACTTGAGCTGACCGGATATTTTAGCTGCGAAGCTATTTGATCCCTGCTGGGGGCAAAACATGAACAGAAAGAGGAGCGGCAAAAAAAAAGCCAAACACTGTATAAGTGCCTGGCTTCTGTACTGAAAAATGGTCGGGGCGGCAGGATTCGAACCTGCGGCCTCCTGCTCCCAAGGCAGGCGCGCTAACCAGACTGCGCTACGCCCCGACACAAAAAAGAGAAAGTCCGATTCAAGAATTAGACCTGAAATTGCTGGCTCCCCGGGACGGATTCGAACCGCCGACAGGGTGATTAACAGTCACCTGCTCTACCAGCTGAGCTACCGGGGAATAATTGTGGCCACTTATAGCATACTCACAGGAACTTCGTCAATACTTTTACACGTTTTTTTCTATACCAACAAGTCTCAAGGGTGAAAATATGAATCTCTCGGAAAACAAAACAAAAATCATCGCCACCATAGGTCCCGCCTCTGACAATGTGCCGACCTTGATCCAAATGATCAAGGCAGGGATGAATATTGCCCGACTTAATTTCTCCCACGGAACATTCTCATCGCACCGTAAGACTATTGCCAAGATACGAGAAGCAGCCCAGCAATGCGGCTGCCGCATTGCCATCATGGCCGACCTCCCAGGCCCCAAGATGCGTATCGGCACCATTGCGAATGAACCTATCCTGCTTCAGACCGGGGATCTCTTTACCCTGACCACCGAGGATATTACAGGAGATGCGCGTCGAGTCTCAGTAAGCTACCAGGATCTCCCGCAGGCGGTCAAGGCAGGCGACATTCTTTATCTCGACGATGGTTTTATTCAGCTTGTTGTTGATTTCGTGCAAGGCCAGGAAGTAAACTGCATTGTCCGTGTCGGCGGCAAATTACGCTCACACAAGGGGCTCAATCTGCCGGGCATTGACCTTGGCGTATCGGCCTTCACCGCCCATGATCGAAAATGTCTGAAATTTGCCCTCAGACATGGCGTAGACGCCATCAGTCAATCCTTTGTCGCGACCGAGGCCGATCTCATAGATGTCAGAGAGACAGCCCGGCAATTGGGATACTCTCCATTTATTATCGCCAAAATCGAACGCTCTGCCGCGCTCAATCATCTTGAGGCCATCTTGCAGGCTACCGACGGCCTGATGATCGCACGCGGCGATCTGGGGGTTGAAATCCCCATTGAGGACATAGCCATCACCCAGAAAACAATTATGGCCCACGCCCAAAGGGCTGGCAAACCGGTGATCACCGCCACCCAGATGCTTGAATCGATGACCACCAATCGCAGGCCTACCCGGGCCGAGGCCACCGATGTGGCCAATGCCATCCTTGATGGCACCGATTGTATCATGCTCTCTGCGGAATCGGCCATGGGCGACTATCCTGTGGAGGCGGTGGCCATGCTGGCCTCCATCGGGACATCGATCGAAAATTTCCGCCCCGACTGTCCGTTCAAGAGGCAACTCGCCCTCGACAGCAACTGGAAAAAAGCTGCCATAGGCCTCATCACCCTGGCCGTAGATTCCACCATCGAACGGATCGAACCCGCATTTCTGATCATCCCCACCCAATCAGGAACAACTGCCCGCAATATCGCCCGATTCCGGCATAAAATCTGGGCCTTTGCGATCTCCAGTTCAGAAAAAACCTGCCAGGATCTTCTTTTTTCATATGGAGTGCATCCACTGATCGCCCATCCCATGCCCGGAGACTGGGACCGTTACGCTGATGGCCTGCAGCACCGCTTTAAACTTTCGGGCGAATTTTCCATCCTGACAGAAGGGCCATCCCCACTTCACCCCGACACCAATCACCGCATGGAGCTCATCCCCTTGGGAGCCGTTACAAAATAATCATTGCATTTTGCAGACCATGGCCGGAATTTTCGTTACCTGGCCCTGTATCACCCGCGCAGTAGACGCCCCCCAGGAAGCACTCTCAGAGCGTGAAGAGCGGCTGCCATCCAGATGACAACATATTATCCTGCTAACAGGCCTGGGGGTGACCCTGAAATGCTCTCTCAAGGAGAGTGACAGCATGACAGCCACGTAAACCAGATAAAAGATTATGCGTTGACAAGTAGATACAATTCAGTATACAATTCGGATTATTGAAGCTGTGAACCGTGAGACTGTGGCCTCTTTAACTTCGGCAATCCAACTCTCTCACTGAACCTGCACCACCCTCTGCCATACTCCCCAGCAACATGCACCCCAATCATCCAAAAACCTGGTCGTTTAGTAAACAACTCCGCATTATCATCCTTATTGCCTTGCTCTCAATCATGGGCTGTGGGATCTTCGGGGCATGGCGTCTCCAGCAGTTCATCTTCAGCCAGATAACGATCCAGCAATCATCACAAGCCCTCCAGCAGAATCTCCATACCAACTTCGAAAAAACCCGGCTCATTGGTGAAATTCATACCCAACTGCATCTCTATATGCAGTTGGGTAGTACCGATAACCTCAATTTGATTCAAAAATACTCAGAAGAACTGCGCCACAAACTCTCCACAACAGAAAAAAAAACCTTAGCGTTGTTTCTTGAAACGATTGACACCCTGGAAGTTCGGATGAATGGCCTGGATCAAAACACCAAGAAAATCTTCCAAACCGAAAAGGCCCTCGTCAACACTGCCGAACAACTGATGAATATATCGAGCCAGGAGGGTAACGCCATATGGCCTCTGGTTATTGGTACCTACCTGCAACATCACCAGCTCTATGTGACTTCCATTGTCGCCAGCCAGATAGACACCCTGATCCAGTCCCAGCAAGATACGGCAGAAATCTTTGCCACACTTGACAGCAAACTGACCACTCTTGGCCAGACACTCAACTCCGACCAGCGGATCTTCATCGAGAGACTGAAAACAACCAACTACGAGCTCAATGAAACCGTCCAGACTATTATATCTATCCGTATCACCACCCTGGAGGCTCAGCACATGATTGAACAATTCCTGGAAGTCCTGAGCTCCGAGATAACCCAGGACTCCCTGAGCAAAAACACCGAGGCCTCCACGCTGATGGCCGCAAGCCTGTACATGGCCCGGTCTAATCTCCTTTTTATGTCTGCCAGTCTCATTGGCTCAGCATTCATGTTTGCTCTCATTGCCTTTTTCCTGAATCAAAGGATGATCAAGCCACTGGTTGGTTTCGTTGAGCTGCTCAGCAGAATGACAAGACTCCTGGGTGGACTACGCGGACAACAGGTGGCACAAGATGACAATCTCATCCAGCTCTCAGAGATGGCCAGCAGCCGACAAGATGAGCTGGGCGAGGCAGCCCTGGCGGTACAAGTGCTGATCACTCGCCTGCGCGATCTCTCCCTTTTTCGTCAAACCATTGAAGCCGATGAATCAACCGAAGAGATCCACGCCAGACTGGCGCAGATATTTGAACATAAACTCGGGCTGGAACGCTTTGTCATCTGGGCACAGTCTGATGAGCAATCCCCAGCAATGGCGGCCGTTTACTGCAATCCCCACGAGCTGGCAGAGGAACTCCCGGAACTTGCTATGGCTGAACACTGTCGCGCCAAACGGACCGCGACCATGATCACCTCCCTGGAAACTCCCTTTATCTGCAAGCAATGTCCTTTTGCAGATACCATGGACCATATCTGTATCCCCATGCTGGTAAGCGGACATGTTATCGGCGTTGTCCAGTTTCTCTTTTCCCTTGATCTGCCTGAAGAAGTACAGCACATCAAAAACATGGCCGTAGAAGAGGCCCGATGCTATATCGCCGAGGCCCTCCCAATTCTCCAGGCCAAGCATTTTGCCAAGAAGCTGGAAGAAATGGCCAACAAAGACCCCCTCACCGGTCTCTACAACCGTCGATATCTGGACTCAATGATAGAGCAATTTGTCGAGGGAACAATCCGCAGAAAAAGCAAAATCGGCGTTTTGATGTGCGACATCGATCATTTCAAAAGGGTCAATGACCTTTTTGGCCATGATACTGGCGATTTCGTCCTGGTCCAGTTAGCACAAATAATCCTGAGCTGTATCAGAAAAGCAGATCTGATGATCCGCTTTGGCGGCGAGGAATTCTTGATCCTCCTTCCAGACTGTGGAGAATCCTGTGCGGCCACCATGGCGGAACGAATCAGGAGCATGATAGAGACGCGCAAAATTCACGCGCCAAACAGGACGCTGCAACAGACCATCAGTATCGGTGTAGCTGAATTTTCCTACGCCTCCACCAAAACGATCTGGGAAATAATCAAACTGGCCGATATTGCCCTCTACCAGGCAAAGAGCAATGGCCGGAATCAAATTCTCATCTGTCAGGACGACACGGTGCAACAGGAATCAGAGAACATCCCGTCACAAACGTGATGTCTCTTTGACGCAAGCGCCTCCTTCTGGTTCCCTCTGAACATCGCTTCAAGCCAACTGCTCCCGCATCCGGGCCACATCCTCATCTTGCAGATAATCATCAAACGGCATCATCTTGTCAATAACACCCCCGGGCAGGATCTCCATGATCCTGTTGGCAATAGTTGCCACCAACTGATGATCATGTGAGGAGAAAAGCAGCACCTCGGGGAAGGCAAGAAGCGCGTCATTCAAGGCCGTGATCGATTCCAGATCAAGATGATTAGTGGGTTCATCAAGAATCAGGGCATTGGCATCCGAGAGCATCATCTTGGAGAGCATGCAGCGAACCCGCTCTCCCCCTGACAAAACACTGATCTTTTTCAGGGCCTCATCGCCTGAAAAGAGCATCTTGCCCAGGAATCCACGGGCAAAGGTCTCTCCCTCGGTGATTGGGGTATATTGCCCCAGCCAATCAACCAGAGTTAGATCCTTGGTAAAATAGGCGCTGTTGTCCAAGGGAAAATAGGAAACGCTCATGGTCACACCCCAACGGTATGTACCGCTGTCCGGTTCGATCTCTCCGGCCAGGATCTGGAACAAGGTGGTCTTGGCCACACTGTTGGTCCCGACAAAGGCGACCTTATCCCCCGGACGCAGGGTAAAATCGAGGTCTTTAAACAGAGGGACACCATCAATAGCCTTGGAGAGCCCCTTGACCTCAAGGATGATATCGCCACAGGGCCGACCCGCCTTAAAAGAGATAAAGGGGTACTTCCGGGAAGAAACGGGTATATCCTCAATCTGCAGTTTATCCAGAAGCTTTTTCCGGGACGTGGCCTGCTTGGATTTGGAGGCATTGGCGGAAAAGCGCAGAATAAATTCCTTGAGTTCCTTGGCCTTGTCCGTCACTTTTTTATTGTCGCTCTGCCGCTGTTTCAAGCTGAGCTGGCTGGCCTGATACCAGAAGTCATAGTTGCCCACATAGATCTGGATCTTGCCGAAATCAATGTCGGCCACATGGGTACAGACCTGATTGAGGAAATGACGATCATGGGAGACAATGATCACCGTATTCTGGAAACGGGAAAGAAAATCCTCAAGCCAGGTGATTGACTGGATATCCAGATGGTTGGTCGGTTCATCCAGCAGCAGAATATCCGGACTGCCAAAAAGGGCCTGGGCCAGCAGCACCCGCACCTTTTCGCCGCCCTCCAGTTCCTTCATCTTTTTGGGCAGGAGTTCTTCGCTGATCCCCAGACCGCTGAGAAGCACAGAGGCCTCTGACTCGGCTTCATAGCCATTCATTTCCCCAAATTCCGCCTCCAACTCTCCGCTGCGGACACCGTCCTCCTCAGTGAAATCGGGCTTGGCATAAAGGGCCTCACGCTCCGCCATCAACTGGTACAGCCGGGCATGGCCCATGATCACCGTATTGAGCACGGTCTCCTCGTCAAAGGCGAAATGATCCTGCCTGAGCATGGCGATCCGCTCCCTGGGACTCACAGATATCTCCCCCTTGTCCGGTTGCAACTCTCCGGCCAGGATCTTGAGAAAGGTGGATTTTCCGGCCCCATTGGCACCGATCAGGCCATAACAGTTCCCCGGGACAAACTTAATATTGACATCCTTGAAAATAACCCTCTTCCCATAGGAGAGGACAACATTGGAGGCATTTATCATAATGAAATCTCTTTTTGTATAAAAGTATCGATGACCATCGGGCGCTTATTGCTCAGGGTATTATTGTAACTGGGCGAGAAAAAATAGAGAATTTAGCATGACGGCAACCGGAGGCGCAAGATTAATCTGGTCAAAACCATATTAACAATCTCGTAAAAAGTCAGAAATTGTTACTTCCCGTCATTCCGGTAAAAACCGGTATCCAGTCTTTTCGGATAATTGCGCAAAAACTGGCCACCGGTTTCCACCGGTGTGACGACTTTTGTCAAATGCATCAATATTCACTTTAAGCTATCCCTCTGAGCCCAAACATCAAAATATCAAGCAAACGTACAGGAAGATATCGGGCCAGCTATACACAACATAAGAAAGGCTGCATAACGAAGTGGAGTACCCGAAGGGCTTGGCCTTGATGGCCAGCTCTCTCATGTTGACCCGGCAGTTGCCGATGGTGAAAGGTCACCTGGTCTCTCCAGGTCAATGATGATGGTGAGTGTGCCCATGATCCGGCATCTCTCCGCCTGCCGCCTGCAATGCTTTGTCCAGAAGATCACTCGCCTGGATCATGGCGGCAATAGCTGCGTCAATATGACCAGCCACCACTTCTTCTCCGGCTTGACGGGCCAAGACCGACCACTTCCCGCACTCTTCCGCATGGCCCCGGTTATGCTCAATCCAGTGCGGCAACAAAACCCTTAATTTTTCTATATGTTCCATCTTTAAATCTCCCCCCTCTCTTTAAATGGCCGTCACGAAATAATTATTCAATTCTTATCCATTTCGTTACCACCCGTTATGCCTGCATGATGCTACAATGTTATAATTATTTTTGAACAAAGACCTACATGATGTTTCGACCGTTCACAATATTGCCTGATATCCCCCCTCAGGTTACACTCTTTTTAAGAATGACCTTCCCACCCAAGAAATCAATGGCCTGAATAAAGACCGCTTCAACCTTCCGTGGTTCCTCAAAAAAAGCGCTCACCTCAATGGTGGTGCCAAAAACCTGCAGACGGGTCACATTCTCCATGATCGTCTCTTCAACTCCCTCCTCGTCAACCACCACACTCATCTGACACATTTGCATTCCTCCATCACCATTCAAGGTTCCAGTCAATCATACCAGAAAACGAAATTCACCCTTTCCCAGCAGGTCATGCAGATGCAGAATCCCGGCCAGTCTTCCACCGTCACTTACAATCGGTAACACGGTAATTTCATGCCTCTGCATGATGCTCAAGGCGTCGGCTGCCAGCATTGAACCATCAATGGCCACCGGATTCGCCGTCATAATATCTGCCGCGCGCAAACGGGTAAGCGTCTTACCCAGGGCGACACTGCGCCGCACATCCCCATCAGTGACAATACCCAGGATCTTCTCTTCAACCCCCATGATCAAGACTGCTCCAAGATTCTTTTCGTTGAGCACCTCTATCGCCCTGGCCGCCGGCTCTTCGCCTTGCACCAAAGGAACAGCACTGCCTGTCAGCATCACTTCACGAACTTTCACCTTCAAGCGTTCTCCCAGGCTGCCGCCGGGATGATTTTTCCGAAAATCTGAGGCCCGAAACTGTTTTTTCTGCAACAGGACAACGGCCAGGGCATCTCCCATGGCAAGGGTTGCAGTGGTCGAAGCCGTGGGGGCAAGGCCCAACGGACAGGCCTCCATCGGCACCCCGATATCGAGCACCAGATCAGCTGCCTCGGCAAGAATTGAATCTAAACCGCCGGTCATGGCAATGATCGTTATCCCTCTCTTGTGCAGACTGATAAGGAGCCCATTCAACTCAGTAGTGCCGCCTGAGTACGATATCGCAATCACCACATCAGTGGACATGACCATACCCAGATCACCATGCATGGCCTCTACCGGATGAAGGAAAAAAGATGGCGTGCCGGTGCTGTTCAGGGTCGCGGCGATCTTCTGACCTATTATTCCCGACTTCCCTATTCCCGTAATAATCACGCGACTCGGACAGTGAAAAAGAAGTTCCACTGCCTTTTCAAACTCCTCACCGATCCGCTCCCGGACCGCCGCCAGGCCTTGTTCTTCGATCAAAAAAACCTTCTGCGCTTCCTGTATCGACATTCTTGCTGCTCTCTGCTCCCTTGTTTTGCCTTCTCACAGATCAGATCAACCGTACAAGCATCCGTCCCCGTAAACTCCCCGCAAGCATACGCTGGATTGCCTCGTCAAGCTCTTCCAAGGTAATCACGGATATGAGATGATCAAGCTGACTGAACTTATACTCTGTAGCCAACTGCTGCCAGATTCGCTCACGGACAGCCAAAGGACAGCGAGCGGAATCGATCCCGATCAACCGTACCCCACGAATAATAAAGGGATAAACAGTCAGGGCCAGATCGCCGGAGGCGGCGTTGCCGCAACTGGTTACCACCCCGTCATATCGGGTCTCTTTAATGGCAGTCTCCAAGTATTGACCACCAACTGTATCCACCACTCCAGCCCATCTTTCCGGCAGGAGCATTTTTTGGCGCGACCGGACAAATTCTCCCCTGGCTAACACCGCCCGGGCCCCCAGATCGAAAAGAAACGCGGGCTCGTTTTTTCCGGTAAGGGCTGTCACCGCAAAGCCCAGCCTGGCAAGAATCCCCACACTAATCGACCCAACACCACCGGTAGCCCCGGTCACCAGGATATCACCATCACCAGGGACACAACCCTGACGTACAAGCATCTCCACACAACGCCCAGCCGTGAAACCGGCCGTCCCCAGCATCATACTCTGCTCCAGACTCAACCCTTGAGGAAGCCTTACCACCCATGCTGCCGGGACCCGAACATATTCCGCAAAGCCGCCAGGATGGCTCATACCGAGGTCATATCCCGAGACAATAACCTGATTCCCCGGCTGAAAAGCAGAAACAGTTGACTCCTCCACCACGCCAGCTGCATCAATCCCAGGGGTATGGGGATATCGCCTGGTGATGCCACGATTGCCAGAGGCAGAGAGGGCATCCTTATAATTCAGCGATGAGTAGTGAACCCTGACCAGGACCTCTCCTGCAGGCAGCTCCCGGGTGTCTTTCTCTTCAACCGACCTGGAAAATTCACCATTATCCTGCTCTCGAACCACAAAACTTCTATACAAACCCAAAATAATCTCCCCCTTGGCACATTTTTATTTTGACGAAATATTCTTTATGCTTAATCTAACTTGAAAGAGTAAGTACTTGTATTTGACACAACTGATGTTTTTTGTCGTTTTTTTCTTTTTTTCTTGACAAGAACGCCCCTCTTTCGTCACTATGTAAAACTTAATTTGTTTTAGTAAATACCATATAAATCAACAAAGCTTAACCACTTTTACTCACCATTTTTCGCGTGAGAACAATGTTTGGGCATTCTTTTCCTGGAGCCATAGCCGATGTCAAATCATCTTTTCACCTCCGAATCCGTTTCTGAAGGGCACCCAGACAAGGTTGCCGATCAGATCTCCGATGCCATCCTTGATGCCATCCTCGCCCAGGATCCCCTTGCCCGTGTGGGCTGCGAGACCTTGGTCACGACCGGCATGGCCATGATTGCCGGCGAGATTACCACCACCGCCTGGATCGACTTGCCCGATGTAGTCCGCAAGACTATCCGTTCCATTGGCTACAACTCTTCAGACATGGGTTTTGACTGGCAATCCTGTGCAGTACTTACCTCCATTGACAAGCAATCTCCAGACATTGCCCAAGGCGTGAACGAAGGCAGTGGTATTGATCTTGATCAGGGGGCGGGAGACCAGGGTCTGATGTTTGGCTATGCCTGTAACGAAACCAGGGTACTGATGCCAATGCCTATCACGTATGCCCACCGTCTGGTCAAACGTCAGTCGGAAGTACGTAAATCCGGCCGTCTCCCCTGGCTGCGTCCCGACGCTAAAAGCCAGGTAACCATTGAATATGAGAATAATGTACCAAAACGGGTGGAGGCGGTCGTTCTCTCCACCCAGCATGATGAAACCGTCAACTATGAAGATCTGAAAGAAGCAGTTATGGAAGAGATCATCAAGCCGATCCTACCCGCTGACATGATTGATGCCAACACAAAATACTATATCAACCCCACCGGTCGTTTCGTGATCGGCGGTCCGGTTGGCGACTGCGGCGTAACAGGACGAAAGATTATTGTTGATACCTACGGCGGCAAAGGTTCCCATGGCGGTGGCGCCTTTTCCGGAAAAGATCCTTCCAAGGTTGACCGTTCTTCTTCCTATATGGGGCGCTATATTGCCAAAAACATTGTAGCTGCCGGTCTGGCCACGGAGATTGAGATCCAGGTTGCCTATGCCATCGGGATCTCCCAGCCGGTATCAATCAATGTGAACAGCTTTGGCACTGGCAAGATTTCTGATGATCTTATCAAGGCCCTTATCCTGTGCCACTTCGATCTGCGGCCCAAGGCGATTATTCAACACCTGAACCTGTTACGGCCCATCTATCAAGCCACTGCCGCCTACGGCCACTTTGGTCGAGAACGAGAGGACTTTACCTGGGAGAAGACCGACAAGGCCGCAATCTTAAGGGAGGACGCCAAACTTTAGGCGTTTCTTGCCACGCAAACAGCAAGACTATAATCCCAGAATACTTAAATAATAGACCCCCACCTGTTCTGAACATCATTACAGGTGGGCCTTTCTTTTTTAACCTATCCTTTTCACACCGAGGTATTTTTTAATGACCGTACCTGAAATTGATTACAAAGTAGCCGACATGTCCCTTGCCGCATGGGGCAGGAAAGAAATCGCAATCGCCGAGACGGAAATGCCGGGACTGATGGCTCTCCGCCAAGAATATCATGCGGCGCAGCCACTCAAAGGGGCCCGTATCGCGGGATGCCTGCATATGACGATCCAGACTGCCGTACTCATGGAAACCCTGATTGATCTCGGCGCCGAGATTCGCTGGTCATCCTGTAATATCTTTTCCACCCAGGATCATGCGGCAGCCGCCATGGCCGCGGCCGGAATTCCTACCTTTGCCTGGAAGGGAGAAAATGAAGAAGACTTCTGGTGGTGCATAGATCAGACCATCTTTGGACCGGACAACTGGCGGCCAAACATGATCCTGGATGATGGCGGGGACCTCACCCTGATCATGCATGACAAGTACAAAGACGATATGAAAAATATCCGTGGCATCAGTGAAGAAACCACCACCGGGGTCCACCGACTCAACGAGATGGCCAAGAGCGGTAAACTGATGTGTGCTGCCTTTAATGTGAATGACTCGGTGACTAAATCAAAATTTGACAATCTGTATGGCTGTCGCGAGTCATTGATCGACGGCATTAAACGGGCAACCGATGTGATGATTGCCGGCAAGAATGCTGTAGTCGTTGGTTTTGGCGATGTAGGAAAGGGTTGTGCCCAGGCCCTGCGCGGTATGGGTGCAACTGTCTATATCACGGAGATCGATCCCATCTGTGCCCTGCAGGCGGCAATGGAGGGGTATCGAGTGGTCACCATGGAAGAAGCAGCCCCCATTGGCAATATTTTTGTTACCTGCACCGGTAACCTGCGCGTCATCACCCGACCCCACATGGAACAGATGCCGGACCAGGCCATTGTCTGCAATATCGGCCACTTTGACTCGGAGATCGATATTGCCGGAATCCGCGATCTCCCTTGGGATAATATCAAGCCGCAGGTCGATCACGTGATCTTCGCCGACGGTAAAAAGATTATCATCCTGGCCGAAGGACGACTGGTAAATCTGGGATGCGCCACTGGCCACCCCAGCTTTGTCATGAGTAATTCATTCACCAACCAGGTCCTGGCCCAGATTGAACTTTGGAAAAATCCTGGAAAGTACGAGAACAAGGTCTATTTTCTGCCCAAAAATCTCGATGAAATGGTCGCCAGACTGCACCTGCAGAAAATCGGGGCCCATCTTACTGTCCTGACCCAGGAACAGGCTGACTACATCGGCGTACCGCTGGCAGGGCCTTATAAACCTGATTATTATCGATATTAAGGCAGAAAATAGAAGGCAGATGTAATATATAGTCCATTAAAGTTATTCAATATATTACATCTGCCTTTTCTGTCTTTTCACACAACCTTGCGGCCAAAGTCACATCACCAGACAGCACCTCATGTCTTATTCCCGCGTGATCTCGGACCATCAGTATACCACCGCTATCTACCCCAAGGGACTCACCATAAACGACGTCACCCGCTGGAGTAACCCATTTCATCCATCTGCCTTGCAGCATATCCCGTTCTCGCCACTGATTCAAGATCGCCGCAAAGTCTTCACTCGCCATTTGTGACAACAGTTGCAGAAGCCTGACCCGGATTCCTGTAAAAATACTCCGGATATCATATTCTCTCCCGGTCTCAATGAAGACGGAGGTGGCGGTTTCCTGTAACTCAGTTGGAAACGCGTCTTTCTCACCATTAACATTTATCCCTATCCCCACAAGGACGAAATTCCCTTCGCCAGCGCCTTGCAGGGAAGATGTCTCCACGAGAATACCACCACACTTCCGGCCGGAAATATAAATATCATTCGGCCATTTGAGCTGCGTCTGTAGTTGGCATATTTCTTCCAAGGCCAGACTCACAGCCAACCCTGCGGTTAATGTTATCTTGGGATAGTCCTCAACCGCAAATTCTGGCCGCACCAGAATCGTGCAGTACAATCCTTTTCCCGAAGGCGATTGCCACGCCTTCCCCAATCGTCCCCGCCCAGCCGTCTGGCTGCCAGCCAGAACCGCAAAACCATGAGGTTTGTCTTCACCTGCAAGTTCCCGTGCGACTCGGTTCGTTGAATCAACCGTCTCAAAAAAAAGCGTATCTTTCATGACATCCTTGAGCGCTCCCCTGAACAAAAGGCAAAAAAAATGCCGAGTTCAAAAACCCGGCACTTCATCAACTCTCGACTACAAGAATGCAAGAATTAATTTACACCACTTGAGCCTTCTTCATTCTTGATACGGTTTTTCATGGCATACATGGTGGTTGAACCGGAAGACCAGAACATCATCTTTCCTTCCTTGACCAGATCATTAGCCGCATTCTTGATAACACGCGGTTTTGAATCAGGATCACATGTATAAAAATCCTTGATATAGAGCTGTGGTTTCGGAGCAGTTTCTGCCTTCTTCAAAATCGCAGCCTTGAGCTCTTCAATACTTAATGCCATAGCACATACTCCTAAAAAAATTATGGACAGACAAGCAACCAGCAAACAAGGTCGATTTTAACCAGTTAAAATCGACCTTGTTATCCACATCAATTACTTGACATGAGAGGTGTACTTGAACTGAGTAGTCGTACGCCAAGTGTCATAGGCCAGACGATAATCATCAATACTCTTGATGGTGAAGGGAATATTGCACTTCTCAAAGAACTTCTCCCAGCCAATACGCTCTGCCCACTCACCCACACGCTCATACTTGCGGGCATCTTTGGCATAGACTTCAAGGATACCCTTAACGGCGGCAACGGTCTCAGGCCAACGTGGCGGAGTGTTGGGCAGGAAGGGAATAACCAGCTTCGAGAATTTTGGGGCCGACCTTGAGTTGGAACACTTTCCACCAACCAGGATGGCGATACCGTCGCCATCGGGATCAGCAAGAGGCATGGCAGGACACATAGTGTAGCAGTTACCGCAGAACATACAACGATCAGCATTAACTGCTACAGTCTTGATCTCCTCACCATTCACCATGGCCTTGGCAGGTTTAACGGCACCAAGGGGGCAGGAAGAAATAGCAAGTGGCAGCTCACAGACACCGGTAATACGCTTGTGATCGATCATTGGCGGCTTACGATGCACACCAAGGATGGCGATATCAGACGCATGCACAGCACCACACATATTCAGACAGCAGGCAAGGGCAATACGTACCTGAGCTGGCAGGGTCATGGAGGTGAAGTAGTCAAAGAGCTCATCCATAACGGCCTTAACAACACCTGAGGCGTCGGTGGCAGGGGTATGGCAATGAACCCACCCTTGGGTATGAACGATATTGGTAACGCCGGCACCGGTTCCACCAACAGGGAACCTGTTGCCACGGCCTGCCAGGTCATCCAGCAATGGCTGAACCTTGGCCTTGGCGTCTACCATGAACTCTACGTTATTCCTGGTGGTGAAACGGAAGAAACCGTCACAATGTGCATCCGCGATATCACACATTTCACGGATAAGCTCGATTGAAATCAGACGGGCAGCCCCGACACGGACTGTCCAACACTCGGCGCCGGTCTCTGATTTATGTACCAGAACACCGGGTTGAGTGATTTCATGCCACAGCCATTTGCCTTTGTTGGCTTTAACAACTGGTGGATGAAACTCAGAATAATATCTGGGACCGATGTCGGAAATTCTGTCTACCATCGGATTGGCTGGATCATAAGCCATAATGTTAATCTCCTTAATATATATGAGATAATTACTCGATTTAACTTCTAATTAAGCTGCGTGGCGAGCACGGAACTCTTCAACATCACGATCCCATCCACCCTCAACCTCATCTTCCTGCCAGAAAACGTAAGGATTAGAACGAGGCTCTTTCACATGCTGTGGAATTGGTTCAAGACCCATAACCTTGATAAAGGTCGGCAGACCAACACGCTGCATGGTCTCACCCACGCGCTCACGGTTCTTGCCATCTTCCATCCACCAATCCCAGATCTTCTCAATGAACTCAATCAGCTCTTCAAACTCATTATCAGCCGAGACCTTCATGAAAGGAACAATCAGGGTTGCGAACTGGGCGCCATCAAGGATCGGGGCCTTGGCACCAACACAGATAGTTGCACCTTGCTGTGCACCTGGGCGAAGAGCACGAGGCATAACATTCAGACAATGCATACAACGGGTGCACTCGGCATCATCAATCTTCAACTCACTGCCTTCCATCCACATACAACCGGTTGGACAAAGGGCAATCACCTCTTTCTGAATATCAAATTTACCCCAGTCACGACCGGCATGGGCGCCGCCATTTGATGGGATTTTGCCAGCGACATATTCTTTTACGGCAGCCTGGTCAATACGGATGTTATCCCTCCAGGTGCCGATAACCGCCACATCTGAGCGGGCAATAGCGGCAACACAGTCATTGGGGCAACCGGAAAACTTGAACTTGAACTTATAAGGAAATGCGGGACGATGGATCTCATCCTG
>JANMTN010000184.1:0-4360 GCA_031390685.1 Desulfobulbaceae bacterium | reverse complement strand
TCGGGGGTGATAGCCGCCAGGCGCTGCGTGTCATCGTCATCCAGGAGGCGTTCCGCCATGTAATAAGGGATCTGCTGGACGATAAGCAGGCCGAAGGTCTCCTTGAACAGGTCTTCAAGCAGGGCGTGGGCCTTCCTGTTGGTGCTGAAAAAGATCAGGGTTGATTCCGACAGGTTCCAGCACAGGTCGTACACCGCCGGGATTGGCACCGCTTTTTTCATCAGTTCGTTCTGGATTCGTTCCCTGATCTCTATCTTCATGGAGCGGCCAATCTTCGGGATCTGCTTTTCCTTTTTGATCCGCTCCTCCTCCTTCTGCGCAAATTTTTTGAGGATGGCCGGGGCCACCTTGCGTTCATCAATACGCAGGGAGAGGGTTACATAATCGCCGCTGGCATAGGAGGCGAACTGGAAATCGGCATCAAACATATTCTGGACCGAGACCCAGCCGACGGAAAATTCATCATAGGTCTCATCAATATCCTTGAAAGAAAAGGCCGTGATCCGTTCCGCGGCAAAATCCCAGAAATTTTCCGGAATATCTCCTTCGACGCTGAAGCGGACAAAACTTGCCGAACCATTGAGAAAACCCATATTTTTAACCCTGCTCCCAGGCCCGGATAAGCGCCGGAAAAATGATAGTTGTTATGATAGTTGATGTTTCGAGGCTAACGGCATTAATATACATCATTCATTTCTCATGGTCACATCAAAAATCGTAGGAACGGCCTTCGTACCTCTTTTAACGTTCCTGCTGGTCAATTAAAATCAGCCCTGACTTGGGTTGTATTCTGATCATATGGAAATCCCTTGACTGACGAGGATATAGATGATAAATGCTTTCATGGAAGTGTTTTTCTGTTGACAGGCAGAGAATGACCTTGTATAAGGCGTAGCTTTACGGGTCGTTAACTCAGTTGGTAGAGTATCTGACTTTTAATCAGAGAGTCGCGCGTTCAAGTCGCGCACGACCCACCATTGTTCATACTGGTCCCCATCGTCTAGTCAGGTCCAGGACATCGGCCTTTCACGCCGACAACACCGGTTCAAATCCGGTTGGGGACGCCATATAGCCTTAAAAAGGGGCATTCAGATTCATTCTGGATGCCCCTTTTTTTGTCTTCTATTTTTTCTTCTGATCCGTATTCTGTTTAAAACGGGGTGACGCTCGGATCATGCCAGCATATTAAAAATCCTGGCATTTTGTATGGCCACGCATTATTTATCTTTAAAAACCTTCGGTCTTCAGTTTATTTACCTGAACAGTTACGGTGCAGGACATAGAGGTATATACTGATGAGTGCAGTTACAAACACTGAAAAGAAGAGGCCGCTCATCCTCCATCTTTTACGCGCTCTCCGTTCCCGGAACTACCGCCTCTTTGTCGCCGGGCAAGGCGTGTCCCTGGTAGGAACCTGGATGCAGATGGTTGCCATGAGCTGGCTTGTTTACCGTCTGACCGGTTCTGCCATGCTGTTGGGTGTTGTTGGTTTTATCAGCCAGATTCCGACTCTCTTCATCTCCCCTGTCGCCGGTGTGCTCGCTGACCGCTGGGACCGGCGGCGTCTTCTGATGGCGACCCAGACCCTTGCCATGTTGCAGGCGGCCTTTCTTGCATTTGTCGTGCTGACCGGAATCGTGCAGGTCTGGCAGATAATCCTGCTGAGTCTGATCCTGGGTATCGTCAATGCCTTTGACATCCCGATACGCCAATCCTTTGTCGTCGAAATGGTCGAACATCGGGAGGACCTGGGCAACGCGATTGCCCTCAATTCCTCCATGGTGAACGGGGCCCGGCTTATCGGCCCATCCATTGCCGGGTTGCTCGTGGCCTCAGTGGGAGAAGGGATCTGTTTTATCCTGAACGCCATCAGCTACCTGGCGGTCATTGCGGCGCTTGCGGCCATGCGTATTCCGCCGGCTTTGCATCGCCAGCGCTCCCGGCGGCCTATTCTCCATGAACTTCATGAAGGCTTTCTCTACGCTTATGAATCTGGTCCGATCAGAAGCATCCTGCTGCTGCTGGCCCTGGTCAGTCTCATGGGGATGCCCTATTCCGTGCTGGTGCCGGTCTTTGCCAAAGAGATCCTGCATGGTGGCGCGCATACCTTTGGGTTTCTTATGGCGGCTGCGGGCAGTGGCGCTCTGGTCGGCACTCTTTATCTTGCTTCCCGTCACAGCGTCCTCGGACTGGGCCGGGTGATTGTGATGGCGACGATCTTTTTCGCTGTCGGTATCGCCACCTTTGCCCTTTCCACTCATTTCATCCTCTCGCTGACGGCACTGGCGGTGACAGGATTTGGGGGGATGACACTGGTTGCTTCCTGCAATACGGTTCTGCAAACGATTCTGGATGAAGATAAACGCGGCCGGGTCATGAGTTTTTTTACCGTGGCGTTTATGGGGGTGGTGCCGTTCGGAAGTCTCGGCGCCGGGTTAATGGCCGGCATTATCGGCCCGCGCGGCACCCTGCTTTTAGGGAGTGTCGGTTGTCTTGTCGGGGCTGCCGTTTTTGGACGATACCTTCCGCAAATCAGGGAAAAAGTCCGACCCATCTATCTGCGCATGGGAATCATCCAGGAAGTCGCGAATGGAATGGAGACTGCGGCAGAACAACCGCCATTACCGGAAGAGTTTTGAGCTGAAAAATGATGTCTCCCTGATTTGTGAAAACGAGTGGTACAAGAAAGGGTCTATCTGTTGGCCCTGATATAGTCGGCCAGGTGGGCCACTGACTGCAAGACGACCCGGCTGGTATTCTCCGAGTCCATTCTGACCCCGTATTCTTTCTGCACGGTTACGGCAATCTCCAGGGCGTCCAGGGAGTCGGTTCCCAGGGGGGAATTGGGACCGATTAAAGAGTCATCAGGATGTATGCTGTCCAGATCCACGTCGTGAAGGTTGCAGGTGGTGCATATCAGTTCGAGAAGTTCGTGTTGTAGCGGATCCATGAGTTTATGAGGAGAGTTTTGTTAGTGGTGATCGGGTAAGGAGTTATTGCCGTGTCCCGGCAAGTTTCCAGGATAATAAAGCGGTTACGGCAAAAAACAGCAAGAGCCGGCCAAGGTCATCGAGGATGGCGGACAGGGAATATCCACGTAAGAGCAGATCCTGGAAGGCGGTCAATCCCCAGTTGAGCGGTGAGATGCTGCTGAGGCGCTGCATCATATGCGGCATGGCATAGACCGGCACCATCACGCCCCCAATGGCGGCGGCGGCCACAACCGAGGTTGCTCCCACGGTGGAAGCCTGTTCGTAGGAGTTGCAGACCATACCTAAGAAGATGCCATAGCCGCAGGCCGCCAGGCTTGAGAAGAGAACGGTAAGCAGCACCGCGGGCAGATTCATGGAAATGGTAAAGGCCGGCAGGCCGATCCAGGGGAAGAGACAGGCGCCGATCAGGGTAATGAGTAGGAACTGGCAGAGACAGACCCCCATATAGGCCACTGCCTTGCCGGCAAAGAGGGCAAGCGGGGAGACGGGGAGGGCCATCAGGCGGATCCAGATGCCGGAGTTGCGTTCCTGGAGGATTGATCCGGCAATGGGTATGGCTGTAAAAAACATGCCGAACAGGGCCCAGGCCGGCACGTTTTGCTGTACCGGATTATAGAGGGATGTCTCGGATACTCGGGCGGTGGCTTGGCTTTCCGTCAGGGCAAGCAGGGGCTGGCTGAAAAGCGCCGGGAGTCTGCTGCTGTCCAGGGGCGCCGCTTCCGGTGGGATATTGAGGGCGGCCATGGTCTCCTGCAGCGTCCTGCCGAGGATCGTAACCTTGGCCTCCTGGGCAATGACTGTCAAGGCCATCTGCAACTGGGCGGTAACCCCTGAGCGTAATCCGGCCATGATACCGGGATCAATAAAAAGATGCAGGGGCGTGGTCATGCTGCCCGGTGGATTTTTCGTCTCTTGGCCTTGCTGAAAAAGACGGGTGGTCGCCTCCTTGAACCGGGAAGACGCGCCCTTGGGAATCACAATCCCGACCTGATAGTCGCCGTCCGCCACTGCCGCCTGGATATCGGCCATATCTTTCTGTCTTTCATCCCACACCACAAGTTCCAGATTGCCCGTTTTCAGCTGCGTTTGCAGTGATCGGCCCAGATCCCCCTGGTCGAGATCGAGCAACAGCACCTGGGTTTTTTTCTGGCCGGTGAGTTCCATGACATTTTCCTGCACCAAGGTAATCACCACCACCAGGATTGCGGGCATGAGAAACAGCACCAGCAGACCGGTACGGTCCCGCAGCAGGAGCAGGAACTCCTTGGCCGTGGCGGCAATAATCTTCAGCATGGCCGGGAGAGCGAAAAATAAGATGATTGGTAAATGTCCATTACGAGTCGCGCAGCTCCTTGCCGGTCAGATGG
>JANMTN010000173.1:0-1835 GCA_031390685.1 Desulfobulbaceae bacterium | reverse complement strand
AAGCTCTTCTGCGCCAATGGTACTGCATGGGTGACTATGTGGGAGAGTAGGACGCCGCCGAATTTTTTATATAAAAAGCCCCAATCAGACCTCCTGATTGGGGCTTTCCTGCGTCTGATGATATGAAAATGTTTTGGAAGTGGGTATTTTTTGTCTTTTAGTGTATAATTCCTCAAATAGTTCCTTGCTTAGATCCTCGCCTTTTTCCAGGAACTGAGGCTGAGAGCTGAGTGTGGTTTGTGATTAATCGTACCAATTTTTTTATCCCTTGCGGGGCCCAGTGACGCAAGTTTCGCTTATCGTATCTGTCGTATTTTATATCCAAAGGAAGAAATGCCAACGCACTCTATAGTTGCCCTGGTAGGGCGTCCCAATGTCGGGAAATCAACCCTGTTTAACCGGATTACCAAATCCAGGCAGGCCATTGTTGACTCTACTCCGGGTGTCACCCGTGATCGTCACTATGCGCGTGTAGTCTGGGATGAGAAGATGTTCATGCTGGTGGATACCGGAGGCATTGACGATAATTCCGAAGATCTGATGGTCGATCACATCAGGGAACAGGCCATGGCCGCCATTGAAGAGGCTGATATTATCATTTTTCTCATGGATGGGCGGCAGGGCATCCTGCCCGCCGATCTTGAGGTGGTGGATCTGTTGCGTCGTACCGACAAGACCATCTTTCATGTGGTCAACAAAATTGATAGCCCTGAACAGGAGTTGAAACTACTGTCTCCTTTTTATGAGCTGGGGGTGGAGCCGTTGTGGCCGCTCTCTGCTGATCACAGTTTCGGCTTTTATACCCTGATGGATGCCTTGAGCAAACAACTGAAAGAGAATGATGAGGATGTCAGCCTGCCGGAAAACACCATCAAGGTAGCTTTTTTTGGTCGTCCCAACGTCGGCAAGTCGTCCATGATTAACCAGATACTTGGCCAGGAGCGGATGGTGGTCTCTGAGATCTCGGGTACCACTCGAGACTCTGTGGATACCCTGCTCAGTTATGATCAGTATAATTATCTGCTGATTGATACCGCCGGGATCCGTCGCAAGGGAAAGACCACGGAAAAGCTGGAGAAGTTCAGTATCCTGAAAGGACTGTCCTCCATGGAACAATGTGATATTGCCGTGGTTCTCATTGATGCCGGTGAAGGGATCACTGAGCAGGATACCACCGTGATCGGCTATACCCAGGAGCAGGGGCGGGGACTTATTATCCTGGTGAACAAGTGGGATCTGATCCAGGATGACAAGAAAAAACAGGAACATCTGTGGGCGGAGATTGGACGGGCCTTGCCTTTTGTCGGTTTTGCCCCTGTTCTCCATGTCTCGGCGCTTACCGGTTACGGGATTAAACGGCTTTTCCCGACAATCGGGGCGGTGTATAAACAGTTTACGGCTAAATTCCCGACAGCAGCGCTGAACCAGTTGCTGCAGGATGCCGTGGTGGCGCATAGTCCGCCCATTTATAAGAATAAGCGGCTCAAGTTTTATTTTACCTCGCAGATTGGCATCAAGCCGCCGCAATTTGTGATCATGAGTAACAGCTCCAAGGGTGTCCATTTCTCATATCAGCGGTATCTGACGAATCGTTTTCGGGATGGGTTGGGCCTGGATAAGGTGCCTGTGCAGCTGGTTATCCGTGATAAAAATCGGGATAAAGACGGGAAGAAGTAAGTTCGTTTTATTGCGGAGGCAAGAGGTCAAGAATAACTTTAAAACAATTCAAAGGAGGAAATATCATGGGGAAGGAACAAAACACCAAGAAAGAAGTGAAGAAAGAACCTGCCAAGAGCATGAAGGAAAAAAAGGCGGCCAAGAAGAGCAAGAAGGAA
>JANMTN010000149.1:0-9091 GCA_031390685.1 Desulfobulbaceae bacterium | reverse complement strand
CGGCGCTGACAATTTTTGCTCCGGACTTGCCAGTACCGCCTTTATTGCCTTTCTCTCCAGTCTGACCAATATCTCATTTACCGCGGTCCAGTATGCCCTGTTCAGTTCGCTCATGACCCTGTTTCCCAAGCTCATCGGCGGCTATTCCGGGACGGTTGTTGCCTCCTGGGGTTATGAGTCTTTTTTCTTCATGACGGCGCTGATGGGCCTTCCTGTGCTCCTGCTGGTGTGGCTCTCCCGTGGAATTATTGAGTTAAGGGATAGAAGTTGAACGTTTATGAACTCGATGAGTTTTCTATGGCCTGCCGGGAAGGCAAAATCGGCCAGTTCGGGCAAAAGTGCCCAGCGATATTCCTGAGCGGCATGGAGAACTGGGTCTGGGTGTGCCGCTGATGCAAGGATGTCAAAAGAGCAGAGGAAACAGTGGAGGATCACCTTGTAGCGGGTGTAATGATGAACAGTGGTTGTTATCTTTTTATCGACCCGCACGGTGAATCCGGTCTCTTCAAAAAACTCGCGGACAACGGCCTGTTCAGGTTGTTCTCCTTGTTTGAGTCGGCCGCCGGGGAATTCCCAGAGGCAGCCCCAGACATCATCGGCCAGCCGTTGCTGGATAAATAACCGGCCATTTCCTTGCGGATGCGGCAAAATGCCGGTTGCCATCTCAATGGTGAGCTGTTTTTTGCCTTTTTGGGGGATGGGACGTTCGGCGATCAGCTTATCCCGGTGGCCGATGCAGAAGGGGCTTACGGGGCATTGCCCACAGGCGGGATTTTTCGGGGTGCAGATCAGCGCCCCCAGTTCCATCAATCCCTGGTTAAAGGCGCGGGCCTGGCCTTCGGGCACCAGTTCTTCCGCCTTCTGCCAGAGGAGTTTTTTTGCCTGTGTCAGGGGGACATCGATATCAAAGAGCCGGGCAAAGATTCGGCCGATATTGGCATCGACCAGGGGAACCGGGAGATTGTAGGCGATGGAGGCGATAGCTCCGGCAGTATAGGGACCAATGCCAGGAAGGGCCAGCAGGGATTTCTGGTCGCTGGGGATGATCCCGTCATGATCAAGGACAATGATCCGGGCGCATTTGCGGATATTTCGGGCCCGGCTGTAATAGCCAAGTCCTTCCCAGCACTTGAGCACCTTGTCTTCCGGGGCCAGGGCCAGAGTGTGGATGTCCGGGAACTGATGCAGCCAGCGGTCAAAGAAGAGGGTGACTCTTGCCATCTGGGTCTGTTGGAGCATGATCTCGGAAATCCATATCTGGTAAGGGATATAATCTCGACGCCAGGGCAGGGCGCGCTGTTCCGTGCGAAACCAGGTGATCAGCGCCTGTTGAAACGGGGTGAGAGAAAAGGACATGGTGTATTGACAGTGACAGGGGAATAGTAAAAAAAATCAGGCAAATACACATAAGTTTTTTAAAAAACAGGGTCTACTCTTTTAATTTTATATTTCTTCATTCATAATACAAATGAACGGTTTTGTAAAATTAAGGAGAGCAGAGACAGACAATCAAAATTAAAAGGAGAAATTATGAAAAGCCTTGTCGTTTATTCTTCAAAGAGTGGCAATACCAGGAAATTGGCCGAGGCGGTGTATGAATATCTGAGTGGTGAAAAGGAGATTGCGGCAGTTGCCGATGCCCCGGACCCAGCCGGATACAACTTTGTGGCCGTGGGTTTCTGGCTCAAGGCAGATCAGCCCGATCCGGATTCTCAGGCCTTTCTGGCCAGGTTGAAGGAGGGACAGGAAGTCTACCTCTTTGCCAGTCATGGCGCGGCCGTGGGATCAGCGCATGCGGAAAATGCCATGAAGAAGGCCAGGGAGCTTGCAGCCAGGGCCCATGTGCGAGCCACTTTTTCCTGTCCAGGTGAGGTGGATGTCAAGACGCTGGAAACAGCAGCCCAGGAAACCCCGCAGCCTGCCTGGCTTGCCGATGCCCCGGCTGCCAAGGGGCATCCTGATGCCCATGATCTGAAAATGGTGGTTCGGATGCTGGTGGAGCTTGATATTCCCTGATTGAGGAAGGCGAGTTTCAAGGGCGATAAGGCAGGGTGGATGGTTTGCCCCTGCCTTTCTATTTTAAAGGGAAATTAAAGGGCGGATGGCCTGTTTTCTGGCGAATCCAGTTCAATGCGTGCTGAAGGGCCGGCCGGTGGATCAGGGCATTCAGCGCCTTATGTCTGCCGGGGACATCAAGGAGAGAAACCCCGATCAGGATGGTAAGTATGCCCTGGCCGGGGAGGAAAAGCATGATGAAGCCAGCGAGACACAGAAAATACCCCAGGCTGTTTCTGATGATCTTGATCAACAGGGCGATAGCGGGATGACGCTTATGTCGCTGCTCCACAATCGTGGCATGAATGAGAAAATAATCGGCAGAGGCCCTGGAGATAAGAAAGGGGATGAGCAGCAGACTGATGATAAAGCTCGCCGCTGAAAGCAGTCCCAGCCATTCAAGTAAGGTCGTGTATGATATTTGAAAGGGAAGCGTAGTCATTTTCCTGCCTGTTTCCTTGAGTGACGTCTTGCCGATAACAACATATGAGGAGTCGTGGCGAATGGATGAAGAACGACCTGACCATTTCGTTATGGCTCCCTATGCCGGTAAAGGTATTTTAATGTTATGGCTGTTTTAGAACAACGGCCTGAGTCCGATTTTCACCATGTTTCCTGCTGTCTCCGGGGTGCTTATTTGGCTCTTTTCATGGAGGCTGATCCGTCCCGAGGCGATGCCAAGATCAGTGGTGCAGAAGTCATACACCTGTAAGGCCCGCTCCTGGGCAAGGTCATAGAGAGTGGTATCTGAAACTGTGACCGGTTCAGGCTTAAGCAGGGCGGGCGGGGCATCCTGAACGGGGATATCCTGTTCGATGATCTTTCCCGGCAGCGGAATTTGGGGAGGTGTCTGCTGTTTTACTTTTTCTTTTTGTTTTTTCTGCCAATCCTGTAATCGTTGCTCGTTTTTCAGGACCACCCGTTTTCTTTCTTTTTCTTCCAGTGTCTTCAGGATCGCGGCCCGGTCATGGATTGGGTCGGCCATGCCGGTGAGGGTCAGGCCAAGATGAGGGTGAGCGGCCAGCAGGGCCGCAAAACGGCGTAAGGTTTCCTTGCTGTCGCCGATCCTGCCGCTGCTCCCGTTCCCGTCAAATGTGCTTTGGCCGACGGGGAACCGGATAGACTGTTTGTCATGAAGGTCTGTAAACTCGGCTCCTGCCGACAGCAAGGGCGCCACGCCGGCCTTGACCATCAGGGCCTGGAAGGTGGCGATAGTCTGTTCGAGCAGGGGGTGGGCGCTGTTTTTGGCCAGCGGCACCAGCAGTTTCATCTGATCCTGGCTGTCGGCAAACAGGGCCAGGGGTAGGGCGATGTCTGATTGCGCGGAATCAGGTCTGAGCCCGGCGAAGAGAAAGGCCGCCTCTCCCTGTTCTTCGCCATTTTGCATGGTGGCGCTGTATGAGAGATCAAATCTGCCGGACTTGGGCTCGATAGCAAGAAGCGGGGTGATCTGTGCTGCGAGCGGCACAAGCGGAAAACCGTTGAGATTGAGTTTTGTTGTATAGTTTCCCCCGCTGGTCAAAAAATCTCCAGAGCCGGACAGGGTAAAAGGCACAGTGTCAAGAAGGCCCGAGATCTCAAAGCTTGCGCCTGCGTCACTCTTTTCATGCAGATTGGTGATCTGGCCTTTGACCTGACTGATTACCGCTGACCATGGTGGGTCGAGTCGCAGGTCTTCATGGTTGATGGTGGCGTTATCAAAGCTGATCTTCTGGATGCCAGACAGAACGGCGTTGCCAGCATCTTGTTGCTGATTTTTCTTGTTTTGTGGCTGGGAGAGCAGATTGCGGAGAAAGGAGGCGATCTGGGCAACCGGCCCAGGGCCGTCTGCCTCCTGCTTCCAGGTGAGTTTTGGGGCGTCAAGGATCAGTTCCTTCATGCCGATGCGGAGCGGATTGGTCTTGATGGTGACATCATTGAGCTCAACCTTGCTTGCGGCCAGACCGGGACTTTTTCCGTCATCCCGAATCAGGGCCTCGCTCAGCTGCAAGGTGCCGGTAAAACTGGATTCAGGATAAAGGTAGGTCCCCTGGCCATGCACGCTGGCCCCGCCTTGTTGAAACAGGGGCGCATCGGGAAGCCAGGGGGCAACCTGCTCTGAACTGATAGCGGCCAGAACCAGGGAGAGCGAGGCGCGCACAGGAAACAGCGAGACCAGGCCTTGCGCCTTCAACATGCCTGTCTGGTTGATCCTGGCCGCAAGCTCGAAGTTGTTCTGGCTGGCGCTTTTAGCCGTCAGGTTGTCGGCCTTCATGTGCAGTTCGGATAATTCCAGGGCCGGGGTCTTCTCTTTTTGGTGGTGGAGAATCACTTTTCCTGAGAAATCAACTCCTTGTATCAGCATGGATTTTTTGACGGCACCGAGACTTTGCAGAAATGGTGGAATTTTGTCCTGATGGAGGGTGAGGGTGCTGTCTGTAAGGGCAATGGTCCCCAGGTCAATATCGCCTTCCTTGAACTTCGTGCCGGTGATCTGGACCTTTTTGGCCGTAAGCCATGTCTGTTTCTGGTCAAGCAGGGTCAGCTCATGCATCTCGGTCGTGGTATCGCTCAAGGTGATCATGCCGGAGCTCTGCGTTGTCGGGTCAAAGCTGAAGTGGCCGCGCAGACTGGCAGATCCCGACGCGTTTTTCGCCTGAGCCGGATCAATGAAGGAGAGAAGGGTGCCGGCCTGGATATTGTCCAGTTGCAGGGCGCCGCCTGGTATGCCCCGGCTGTTAAAGGACCCTTGCCAGCTCAGGGTAGCGCTGGTCTTTTCCTGTTTACCGCTGAGGGTGAATGTGCCTTTGTCCCTGTCCTTATCCGGGGTGGTGCTGAAATTTTTCACCTGGATCTGGATGGCTGTCCAAGGTGGTGGAGAAGCGCCCTGTTGCTCTTTGGCGGTGAGTTGCAGGGTGCCATTTTCGACGGTGAGCGCGTCAATGTCCAGGTGATGTTGTGGCTGTTCCGGCGCGTCCTTGCTTGCGGCAGGCCCGGAAAAGAGCTGGGCCATATCCCGTGAAAAGTGACCCTGATCTGCTGAGAATTGTGGCTGCAAGATGTGCAGATTATAGAGGTGCAAAGAGCCATCAAGTGGTTGCAGGCTTCCCTCGATCTGCATTGAGGGTGCGGTCATGGCCAGGGAGTGCTCCGTGTTGTCTATCTCGACTTCGGTTATAGCAAGCTGGAAGCCAACGGTCAGGCGGCCTCCTTTTTTGTCAGTTGGGGTAAATGAAATCTGGATCTTGCCATTGCCTTTGCCCTTGCCAAGAACCAGGGGCACAGATTTCGGCAGGTAGGCAAAATAAAGAGGCAGGTCGATATTCTGGAGAGTGCAGTCGAGATTGGTTTTTAGTCCATTTTGACCCTTTTCACCCGGCAGCGCCGCCTCGCCGGTGAGTTCCACCGGGCTGCCGTTGATGATGGCGGAAAAGTTGGGGCGGATATATTCCCCGGCCTCAAAGGAGAAGTTGGAGAGAGTGGGAAGATCCAGTTTGATCTGCTCCACGCTGTGTTTTTTACCAGTCAGGCGGTCATCAAAGAAAATTCTGCTGTCGCTGATCGTGATATTATTCAGAGAAAAAAGCAGGGGCAGACGGGACAGGGAGTCTGTTTCGGCCTTGGCATTGTTTTCCGAGGCAAGGGATGGCAGGTTGTATGATTTATCCGGGTAGCGGATGAGTGACGCGGTCAGTCCTTTAATCTCCAAACTATTGCAGGCAAGACTGTTGCGCAGCAGGGCAA
Organism: Desulfobulbaceae bacterium; assembly: GCA_031390685.1. Taxonomy (GTDB): domain Bacteria; phylum Desulfobacterota; class Desulfobulbia; order Desulfobulbales; family Desulfocapsaceae; genus UBA2270. Next base: position 3,313 of record JANMTN010000149.1, on the reverse strand, counting down.
TCAGGTGCAGATTGATGAGGACATGATCAATGTGCAGGAGCGTGGTTTCCGGCGTCGGGGGCTGATTGCTGCCACTGGTGGCTATTGTCGAAACATCGTTCAGCTGCAGCCGCATGGTAAAGGGATTAAAGCGCGCCTCGCCCGCAGTCAGACCTATGTCGGCAACTTGCCGGAGAGAGTTCGAGAGGTATCTTGTCAGCAGCGCTGGGGAGAGGAAAAAACCGGCGGCGCTGTAGGCCGCAATGAGAAAAAACGGAAGACACAGGCCAAGGATATACAAACGTCTGGATTTATTTGAACCTGAAACTGATTTTTCAGGTTTTGGCCGTGACGGCGGTACCGGCTTTGCTTTTGGCCTTTTTGGATGCTGAGAAGGGGGGATGGGTTCAGGATTGATGGAGATGGCGCCAAAACGATCAGACATGATTGATCAGAGTTCAGATTTTATAGGGCAAAAAGGTATTCAAGAAAAAATAATATATTGCAACCTAACATCTTTGACTTTCAACTTTCAACTTTTATATAAAGTATGTCTTGAAAGAAGCGGAGTCTATGCTGTACACTCGAAAAAAGAATACAATGCTGGAGGGTCGGGGATTATCAGTTATACGATTCATTGATGAATCAATGATTGATCTGTTCCCTGTCTCCCTGTCTCCTTGTTCCCTGTCCCTGGTCTGACCCTATGCTTGAAATACTCAAATTACTCCGCTGGCAGGATATGCTTGATATCCTGGTGGTGGCCTTTATCATTCACCAGCTTATCCTGATTATCAAGGGCACACGCTCGGTGCAGATGATACTGGGGCTGGTGGTGCTGAGCGCTGTCTATTTCATGTCGATAGCCCTGGATATGGCCGCTCTGCAGTGGTTATTGAAGACCTTCCTCAGTTCCCTGCTGTTGATTGTGGTGATCGTCTTTCAGCATGATATCCGCCTGGCCCTGACCCAGGTGGGGAAATCGCCTTTTCAGAAAACCACCGATATAGCCGAAAAGGAACTGGATGAAATTGTCCGGGCGGTTTTTTATCTAGCCAAACGGCGCATTGGCGCCTTGATTGTTGTGGAGCGGGAGATCGGCTTGCGGGACTATGTGGAATCCGGATCTGATCTTGATGCCAGCTTGAGCAGAGAGTTGTTGATCTCTATCTTTATGCCCGTCTCCCCCCTGCATGATGGCGGGGTGATTATCCGTAAAGGGCGGATTCAGACGGCAGGCTGTATTCTGCCCCTGACCAAAAACCCTTATGTCAACAAACGATTCGGCACCAGGCACCGGGCGGCAATCGGTCTGTCCGAGGAGACCGACGCCGTGGTTATCGTCGTCTCGGAAGAGACCCAGGAGGTCTCACTGGTGCAGCATGGCGCGCTGACGCTCATGACGGATGAAATGACCCTGACCAAGGGGCTCCATGCCATTTTTGTGGTAAAAGAACCGCAGCCGCAGGCCTGGAAGAGTTGGGTGAGCCGATCATGAAGATACTCAACCAGTTAAACACGTCATTGCATGGTTATGACATCAGGCGTTTTCAGGAGATGTGGCCAAAAAACTGGACCCTTCGTTTTATCTCCCTGATCCTGGCCGTGGGCCTCTGGTATTTCGTCGGTGGTGATGATACCGTCGATAAAAACGTGCTGGTTCCCCTTGAAGTCATTAATCTGCCACGAGATCTGGTCATCTCCAATCAGTTCAAGCGGGAGATTGAGGTCACTATCAGTGGGCCGCGCAGTCAGGTCTTGAAGATTGAAAAGGGTGATATCACGAGACAGGTGGATCTTGCCCAGGCTGTTCCTGGTACGATGGTGATCAAGAATGAGATTCACTTGATTTCTGTGCCGCGTGGAATAAAAGTCCTGCGTACCCAGCCCGACTCGATTATTTTTTCCATGGATAAGCTTATCCAGAAACAGCTTGCGGTAAAGCCGATAACCAAAGGGAATCCGGCGTCTCATTATGTCTTGCAGGATATCAGGATGAAACCGGAGGCTATCTCTATCACCGGGCCACAGGCAGTATTGACACAACTCGATGCCTTGCGGACGCAGACGATTGATATCAGTGGCATGAAGCAATCGACGCAGTTACAGGTACCCCTGGTTCTGAATCCGGCCCTTCTTGAACTGATCGGTGAAACATCGGTAACCGCCGATCTGGTCATTGTGGAGGAAACCGTGGAGATGCGTATCTCCGGGCTGCCGGTTGAGGTGAATAGCCAAGGGGGCACGCGGCAAGTTACCCCTTCCACGGTGACGATTACCGCGCTCTTGCCCAGGAGTATGGCCCGGGAGAATAAAGACCTGCAATCCCTGTTCAGGGTGACTGCCGTCGATGATGGCGAAGCAGGGCAGATGATGGTCAAGGTTGTCCCCCGGGAAAATTCCTTAAATCTTATCCAGATTATCAAGGTTGAACCCATGGTGGTGACGTATAGTGAAAAAAAACCGAAGTCACCGCCTTTGCCAATGCTGGAACAGGTGCCGAAGAAAGAATAGGCCGGTGTTTGAATGCTGAGATAATCGGCTGCAGCTCTTTTCCTATGATCTGATAAGACGGAGCGCAGGTCGGGTTAGCGTAGCGTAACCCGACATCATCGCATGCAATACCGACGCGCATTCACCCCCGGTGGGATCTTCTTTTTTACCGTTGTGACGGAAGGGAGGCGGCCTGTCTTTGTTTCTGACGACGTGGTTGAGGTTTTGCGCTGTGCCTTTCGGTCGGTACGCAAGTCGCGCCCATTTCAGATCGAGGCAATGGTGGTCATGCCTGACCATCTGCACTGCATCTGGACTCTGCCGCCAGACGACGCCGATTTCGCCACCCGCTGGCGGCTAATCAAAACCTGGTTCACCAAGCATTGTCCCCTTGACTTGCGTTTTATCCCCAACCCTGCTCGTGCAGCCAAGGGCGAACAGGGTTTGTGGCAGCGTCGCTATTGGGAACATCTTCTGCGTGATGAAAACGACTACGCCCGTCATGTCGATTATATCCATTACAACCCGGTCAAACACGGATTGGCCACATCGGCCATTGAATGGCCTTATTCCAGTTTTCATCGCCATGTTGAAGTGGGTAACTACCAATCCGATTGGGGGCGATCTGAGATGAATTTCGAAGGAATCGGACGAGAGTAAGTGGGTTGTTGGGTTACGTTATCACTAACCCAACCTACCCTGTTGTTCCGGAAAATGAAATCGTAGATACTCTGTTCGGGGTCAAGTGTTTTTTGTACATTTTTGTTCATGCTGGCAAGGCGTAAAAACGCGAGTTATCAAAAGGCTTGTCGTGTTTTAACATGCCATGAATAGCATGTAG
>JANMTN010000124.1:0-2330 GCA_031390685.1 Desulfobulbaceae bacterium | reverse complement strand
CCACACAGGCGCCGACCTGGGTATTAGGATCCTTACTGCGCTGGGCAGACAGGATGGCTACTGCCATGAAGTACTCATCCCAGGAAAGATAGTCACTCCGCTTTTGTTCTTTCTTTTTCATAAGAGGCTCTTTAAGCACGATTTTACGTGATTGCTGGAGATTACAGATTGGGGGTCCACTGTTTGATGGTCTTCTGCAGGCGGCCGTCCGCCTTGCTTTGCTGGATAAAATGATTGGCCACTTGCCTGAGTTTCTCGTCTTCTTTTCTCATCTCCCAACCCAGATATTCTTCGGTCACCAGGGTCAGGATAGGGGCCAGCGCTGCGGGCTTACTGGCCGCAGCGTAATAGCAGATCGTGGGCGCGTCATGGAGGAAAAGATCAATTTTTTTACGCGTCAAGGCCTGAATGGCGGCATCAACCTTTTGGAAGCGCAGGATACGGACGCCCTGAATGTTCCGGGTAAGAAAAAGATCACCGGCGCTTCCCTGGATAACACCAAGGGTAAATCCGGAATTTTCCAGGCTGTAGATTCCGGAGGAAAAGAGGGCTGTATCTCGTGACCTGACAAGCAGGATCTGCCCGGCACGCAGGTATGGCTCACTGGAGATTACATTACAATCTTTGCTGGTTCCGATTTTCCGCCCGGACATGATAATGTCAATATGCCCTTTCAGCAGGGCCTCTGTCGCCCTTTTTTCCGGCACCTTGACAAATTGAACCGTCTTGCCGGAAAATGCTCCTAACTGCCGGGCAAGATCGGCCTCAAGTCCTTGTATTTTTTTATCTTTTTGATAGATAAAGGGCGGCGCATCCGGGAAGACACCCACCCGCAATATCTTGGGACCGGCCGCTATTTCAGGGTCGGCCAGGGCTTGTGGTGGTGGAGGAGGTTGTGGCGTTGGCTTACTGGGGGCAGGCGGTGGCTTGATTGGCGCTTGCTGGCATTGTTCGATTTTTCTGGTGGGCAGGACATGCTCAGGAACGTCTGGCCCGCAGCTGCTCAGACTGATACAGAAGAGCAGTGCCAGTGGCACCAGGAATGGTTGAATGATATGTTTTCGCATCTGTTTTTGTATGAAAAATTGATTCTCAACTGCGTGAGCTTCCTCCCGTCCGGCAGTCTCAACAGTCTGTTTCTTCTTGTTTCGCCGATTTTCTTCTCTTGCGCCAGGATGAGGTCCCGGTGATCTTGTCGATGAACTGTTTGATTACCTGAAAGTAGAGTCTGCCGGCCACAGTGATGATTGAGTTATGATCCGCTCCAGGTACAACCTGAAATTCTTTGTTCTTGGCCCCGCAGAATGATTGCAGCTTTTCCGCCTCGGCCGCGGGAATCAGCCCGTCTCGGGCGCCATGGAGGATAAATGTCGGTTTGGTGACCAGTGCAATCTTGGCGCTGTTATTAAAACACTCTTCTTCTGTAATATGAAAATCATTTAAATTCAAGCCAAGGGATTGCGCCAAAGGAAGGGTATCGGCAAATCCGCTTTCAATGATGAGGCCCTTGATATCATCGGAGAATTTTGCGGCAAGATCAATGGCACAGGCTGATCCCAGTGATCGCCCCATGAGGAAGAGGTCGCCGGTATATCCATTTTCGTGCAGCCACTTTCTGGCCTCGTGCAACAGGATTTCTCCATCGCTGAACATGGCAGTGATGCTGGGACGGCCGCTGCTCCAACCATACCCCCGATAATCAGTCACCAGCAGGTTGATGCCCACTTCATTATATCGCGGGCCAATGGTGTCATGGTCGCTGACCGTCTCGCCGTTGCCGTGAAAGTAGAGAATGCAGGGAGCGGCCTGGTCCACGAGATAAAAACGGCAGCCGATGCGCACCCCCGGCTCCATCTCAAAATTGAGATCGCAGGCCCCGGGCGGCAGGTGGGTGACCGCTTCCTGTTGCGGGTAAAAAATATGCGAGAGGATTTCGGGACGATCTAATTTTGTATAATCAGCCATGGCATGCACTTGTATTTTTATTAAATTATCAAATTGGACTAAGCCGTTGTAAATAAATAACATGGCCACCGGCATGGACAGAATGGTTTTTCGTAACGGCTTTTTATATGATATCTGCAAGACGCCACTCCAAGAAACAGCCGGAAGAGATTGGCTGTTTTTGGAAGCGGCATAAGGAGCCGTAAAAAAAACAAGCAAGAAAAAGCCCTTGCTCTTTTGCATCTTGCGCTTGTTATCCGTCAGACGCCACTCCAAGAAACAGCCGGAAGAGATTGGCTGTTTCTTTGGAAGCGGCATAAGGTGCCGTAAAAGAAACAAGAAATAAAAAGCCCTTGCTCTTTTGCATATTGCGCTTGTTATCTGAA
>JANMTN010000123.1:0-10705 GCA_031390685.1 Desulfobulbaceae bacterium | reverse complement strand
TGGAGGCAGCTCTTTTATCGGACCTGGCCGCCAGGGCGCCATCTTGCAGAAATTATTCAGCGGGGAAATGATTGGCACCTTCTTTCTCCCGGCCGAGGACAAGATCCAGCGCCGAAAACACTGGATAGCCTATGTGCTCCGCCCCAAAGGGTATTTGGTCCTTGATGCCGGGGCCTGTGCTGCTCTTTGCAAACATGGGAAAAGCCTTCTTTCTTCTGGCATCCTTGAGGTCAGAGGAGAATTCGGGGTAGGGGATGCGGTCCATTGTCTTGACAGCAACAACCAACCAATGGCTGCGGGGCTGGTGAATTACAGCTCAGACAACCTGGATATCATCAAGGGCCATCATTCTGATACGATTGAGTCCCTGCTTGGCTTTAAGGATTGCGATGAAGTGATCCATCGGGATAATCTGGTTCTACTGTAGGAGCATAATAAAAAATGTCACAACATCAAGAAATTGATAAAAGCATCCGCGCAATGGCCCAAAAGGCGAAAAAGGCGGCCCGCAGCCTGATCTCTTTATCCACTGAGACCAAAAATACCCTTCTCCGGCAGATGGCTGAGGCGCTTGAGGAAAAACGGCCATTTATTCAGCAGGAAAACCAGAAAGATCTGGCGGCAGGAAAACAAAAAGGGCTGTCCGCGGCTATGTTGGACCGCCTGGAGCTCTCAGATAAGGTTATGGCCTCGATGATTGCCGGTCTGTTGGAAGTTGCAGCCCTTCCCGATCCCGTGGGCGAGGTCCTGAATCTCACCAAAAGACCCAATGGCCTGATGGTGGGGAGGATGCGGATACCCCTGGGGGTGATCGGGATGATCTATGAGTCCCGTCCCAATGTGACCGTGGATGCGGCGGCGCTTTGTCTGAAGGCTGGCAATGCCATTCTATTAAGAGGGGGATCAGAGGCCATCCATTCCAATCTGGCACTGGCTGAGGTCTTGCAGGGAGTCCTGGCCGCTCATGGAATAGATCCCGCGGCCATTCAGGTGATTCCGGTAACGGATCGCGCGGCCGTCATGGCGCTTCTGGCCCAGGACGCCTTTATTGATCTGATCATTCCGCGCGGTGGCGAAGAATTGATTCGCTTTGTTGCTGAGTCTTCACGGATTCCGGTGCTCAAACACTACAAAGGGGTATGTCATATCTTTGTAGACAGCACTGCCGACCTGGTCAAGGCCACGCCAATTATCATGAACTCCAAGACCCAGCGCCCTGGCGTCTGTAATGCCCTCGAAGGATTGCTTATTCATCGCGATATAGCCTCCAGTTATCTTCCTGTTATTGCTGAAGAACTTCGCTCAGCCGGGGTGGAGCTTCGAGGTTGTCCTGAAAGCGTTGTCCTGGCTTCCACAATCAAGCCTGCCTTGCCAGGTGACTGGGGAACTGAATTTCTGGGGTTGATTCTCTGCGTGAAGATCGTTGAAACACTCGATGAAGCCATGACCTATATGGCGGAGTATGGTTCGCAACATACCGAGGTGATCATTACTGAGGATTACAGCAATGCCCAGCGTTTTCTGGCCGAGGTTGATGCCTCGGCAGTCATGGTCAATGCCTCGACTCGCTTCAACGATGGTGGACAGCTTGGCCTGGGGGCGGAGATCGGGATCAGCACCACGAAATTGCACGCCTATGGCCCAATGGGACTCGAAGAATTGACGAGCAAGAAATTTATCGTCTATGGCGCCGGACAGGTACGGAGTTGAATCCACGCGTCGGACTTCTGGGCGGCACCTTTGATCCTGTCCATAATAGCCATCTCCAGATTGCCGAGATTGCCCAGAATTTTTGTCATCTGCAAGAGATCATATTTATTCCTACAGCCGTGCCACCTCATAAAAACCTGCAAGCTGTTGCCAGTTTCAGCCATCGCGCTCATATGATTCAGCTGGCCTTGACCGGCAGACCTGATTTCAAGCTATCCACCATAGAGGCCAGCCTGCCTGAACCGTCTTATACGATCGACACCTTACGATATTTTCACACCCATGCAGCCCGCGCCACTGATTTTTTTTTCATCATTGGCGCCGATGCGTTTCTTGATATCACAACCTGGAAGTCATACCGGCAAGTTCTCCAGGCTGCTCATCTTGTGGTACTGGACCGGGCGGGGTACGACTCCTGGAAAGTGCGGGAACTTATAACAAGGCTTGGCTATGCGCCGGACGATTCTTTTCAGATCTGGTACCATGCGTCCTTCCAGAAAAAGATTTTTTTCCCTTTTTTTCCGGCACCGCCAATTGTTGATATTTCCTCCTCTGATATTCGTCAGGGCATCAAGGAGAATAGGCCGGCTACCCGGGCTGTACCGGCTGCTGTCCTTGATTATATCCAAACGCACAGCCTTTATGCCTGACGGCAAAAACGGCAGAGGGAACCGGCCACTTTTCACATACGCACCCCAATGACACTTTTTCCTGCGGGGCGTCCCCTTTGTGAGCGACACTCCGCCATTCATGGCAGTTGTAACGAAATGGTCAGGAATAGAGCAGCTATTTCGTAACGGCTCCTAATTTGTTATTGACGTGAAACGTGCCCTTGACAGCCTCCCTTTTTATCATGTTATAATGAAATTATTTTGACATTATTGTACTTGCTTGAATATCCATGGATTATCAACCAGGAAATTATTTTTATAAAGGGAGAAAGTCTTGATTCACCAACCTGCCAAAATAACTGCACCACCTTCTCCAATCAAAGTCCTTATTGTCGATGATTCCTGGGTTTTTCGCGGGATATTGCGCGATATCTTCAAAAAAATGCAAATTATTCAGATAATGGATGATGCCGCCAATGGCATGGAGGCCCTTGAGCAGATTATCAAGGTCAGGCCTGATGTCCTCATTCTGGATATGGAAATGCCACTCTTGGATGGGATAACAACCCTGCAACATCTGATGATTCATACTCCGACTCCAACCATCATGTTTTCCAGTTTAAGCCAGAACGGTACAGCCAGGTCTTTTGACGCGCTCAAGTATGGCGCTGTTGATTTTGTGGCCAAATCCTCCTTTTTCAAGGGAAGTGATATGGCGGCCGATAACGAACTGATCATCAAGAAAGTAATCCAGGCATCAACCATCTCCGTCAAGTCCATTGATCCCATGCAGTCTGCAGTCAGCACATGTGAGATTCATGATGCCCAGCAGCTGATTTTTTGTGAAGAGTGTGGGACCAGAAATGTTGTGGATATGCAAACATATTTGACGCGGGGAAGTATCAACTGCAGGCACTGCGATGATGACTTGAAATTATTAGGTACGGACGAGAGATTTCGCCGTCTTTCCTATGTCGTGGTGATCGGCGCGGGAGAGGGCGGGTATGGTAATCTTCTGCAAATTATCCCCTCTCTTTCTTCTGAAATGGGTGGGGCCGTGATTGTAATTATCCATGATGAACCGGAGCATGTCTCTTCTTTTGTCGACTACCTTGGTTCAATCAGTGCCATGACAGTGGTGCGGGGTCAGGACGGCCTGACCGTAGAAGGCGGTTCCTGTTATATCTTCTCTGGCGCCGAACGAGTAACGTTGTCGCCGTATAGCGGTCATTATACCATTCGGGTAACAAAAGACCCAACTGCCATGAAACAGGCGGCACTCAATACAGCATTGATGTCAATGGCCCCACTTTTAAAGGAACGGGTGGCGGGAATCCTGCTTTCCGGATCTGAAAATGACGGTGTAAAAGGAATGGTGGCAATTCATAAGCATCATGGTACCGTCATTGCCTTGGAGCTCCGCCGATGTCTTTGCAAGGATATGTGCGAGAAACTTATGCGCAAGTGCCCTGACACATTGATTGCCGATGAACAGGGGATCATCGAATTAATAAAAACTATGGAACGTCAAAACAGAAAACAAGTAGTAACGGCATAGCAACCATGGCTCGCATACCCGCTGGGCTATTCAAGAGGAACTGTCCATAGTAATATTGTTGATCGCAAAACCAATCTACTTTACATAAAAAGGAGATCAGGATTCTATGGAAGAAACAAACTTCTCTGAACGCAGGCAACATCGTCGCACTCCACTTGATCTGAATATAAATGTGTGTCAAGTCTTGTCTGACAACATGCAATGCGCTGAGGACAGTGTTGGCTGCAGGTACCGAGATATCAGTTGTGGCGGCATTTCATTTTATTCAATGAATGCATATCCCTTACATTCTCTATTGAGATTGCATCTCCTCCTTGATGACATCGATATCAAGGTTATGGGCAAGGTGATGTGGGGAAAACAATTACCTGCAACCTCTACCTTTGTGACGGGTGTTAAATTTCTCAATATCTATGAACATGATTTTAATATGCTTTGCACCTATATTATGACCAAGTGCTTATAAAATTCATCTTTGTGAATTTACCGGCAGCAGGTCTTCTTTCCAACCAGGAGAGCCAAAGTCTGTTTCGGGCATACTTTGCTGACTGGCGGAAATAACATGCGTTTTATTGCTGATCTTCATATTCATTCCCCGCATTCACGGGCCACCAGCCAGAGATCTCATATCCATTCTCTGGCTGCCTGGTCCCGGGTCAAAGGGGTGCATCTCCTGGGAACAGGAGATTTTACCCATCCCTTATGGTTCCGTGAACTTCGGGAAACACTTGAGCCCGCCGAACCCGGGTTTTTCCGGTTGCAAGAATCAATCAGACCTGATTCCTTCCTGCCATTTCCTTATATCCCGTCATCTGAGTCCGTTCCTGCTCGCTTTATTCTGAGTACTGAGATAAGTTCTATCTACAAACGTCATGGCAAGATCAGAAAGGTGCATAGTCTGATTTTTGTCCCTGATTTTGCATCGGCTGAACGGATCAAGAGCGCCCTGGCCGTTATTGGTAATCTTGCGGCAGACGGCCGCCCAATACTCGGGCTTGACGTCCATGACCTTCTGGAGATAGTTCTCGAAAACGCTCCTGAAGGGTTTCTCGTTCCAGCCCATATCTGGACACCCTGGTTTTCCCTGTTTGGTTCACGATCGGGATTTGATTCCGTTGAAGAGTGCTTTGGCGATCTCGCGTCCCATATCTTTGCGCTTGAGACTGGACTGTCCTCTGATCCGGCAATGAATCGGCTGGTTTCAGCCCTTGACCGTTTCAGCCTTATTTCGAATTCTGATTGTCATTCACCGGAGAAAATTGGCCGTGAGGCCACGATCTTTGACACCAGATTTGATTTTTTTGCCATGAAGGCCGCCCTGCAGACCCCATGCGATACAACCGGGCATCGCCATCTGGCCGCGACCATTGAATTTTATCCGGAAGAAGGAAAATATCACTATGATGGACATCGCCGCTGTAATTTCTGTTGCGATCCATTTAGAAGTCAGGAGCTGCATGGTCTGTGCCCGGTCTGTGGCAAGCCCCTGACCATAGGTGTCCTCTCCCGGGTTCTTGATCTGGCTGACCGGTCGGCCCCGGTCTATCCTTCACGATCGCCTGATGTTTACAGCCTGATCCCTCTCCAGGAGATCCTGGCTGAACTTCTTGGAATGGGGCCGGGGACAAAGACCGTTATGAGTAAGTATTGGCAACTTATTCAACAATTTGGTCCAGAATTAACGATCCTGACCGGGACACCGCTTGCCGATCTCTCTTCAGGGGATTGTCCCCGTCTTGCCGAGGCGGTTCGTCGCGTCAGACAGAATTTGGTTCACAAAAAGGCAGGTTTTGATGGTGTTTTCGGCGCCATCAAGGTTGGTTTATAAAAAAAGAGAATGAGGTAAAAGGGCATGCATTTATTTGAGACGGATGAAGGTGACAAATGGGTCTGTATCCCCTGCAGCCTGGAACAGGCCCGGTTGATTGAAGAAAAAAAATGGGAGTACCTCTTTGACAAGGATAGTCCCATGTTGCGATGCAGCTTCTGTGGTCAGGGCGACTACGAGATAGAGGATTGACTTCTTACCACAACAGCCCGTTTTTCTGTTGAATTTCATTGGAAAAACGGGCTGTTTTTTTTAGGAGCCATAGCGAAATAACCAGTGCATTGCTGACCATTTCGCTATGGCTTCTTATGCCGTTCTGGTCATTCAGATAATCACGTTCACTTTTTTAAAGTCTTAGAGGGATTTAGAGTTTGCCAATGGTTCTGTAATGGTTACCCCGATCCAGTGTGGATCCCACCACTCCAGCGGATTGACAAATACGCCATTAATCAGCATGGAAAAGTGCAGATGATCGCCGCCCGCCATGCCGGTTGTTCCGGTCAGGCCAAGAACCGTATTCTGATCCACCATACTCTCCACGGTCACATTGATCTGGCTGAGATGGGAGTAGAGGCTGAAGACTCCCTGGCCGTGATCGAGGACCACCATCTCGCCATAAATTCCGTTGTATCCGGTAAAGATAACCTTGCCAGCCTCGGCAGCCTTGATTTCAGCCCGCTCCGTGGACGCGATATCAACCCCCAGATGAACCTGTTTGTCGATGGGTTTCCCTTGGTAATCATAGGTGCGATGATCGGCAAAACCGGCGCGCGGACTGCCGGGCATACGCTGAAATGCACCCTTCCATAACCGTTCTGGCATTGGGTTCTGACACAGGTCATGAATCTTCTTATTGTTTATATCGCGAAGATTGCGATTCGTGTACAGATATTTTTCTATCATATCGCCCTTCATTTCCGGGTAATGTTCCTCAAATTCAGGGATCTTTGCGGCAAGAAAACCATCGCTTACGGCAATCGTATCATACTTCTGATTTGCTTTTTTATAGGTGCTGGAAAAGCCGATAGCGGTTTTATTGCCGGCCGGATCTTCAGCCATAATCTTGGCATCGACAATGGCCGTCGCCTCATAGGGCAGGGCGATAAAGGCGATATAGGTGTGTTTGCGCCCATCCTGTACCGGAAGTCCCGGATGAAAGTTCCCGTTAATAGTGGCCCCATGCCGCACAGCATCTTCCGTCGTCTGGTAGATCACAATGCCGGCACCTCCTTGTTTCAAATAGCGTGTAGCATGGAGGAGACTAATCTTTGGCGCCTTGGTATCAATGGTAATATTCTTGGCAAAACGAGCCAGGTTTCCCGCGAAGAGCCCCCATAGTGAATAATCACGCGCCTCAAGAATAATTTCCGCCGGGCCGTCTTTCAAGCCCAGCTTTTTGAGGTCTATCAGCTGTTTTTCTTTAACTTCAGTCGGCCCGGCTTGTCCCATATATCCCTGCCTGGGATAGTCGGTCCGCAGAACTTCTTGTTCCTGGTTTCCCTGATTGATTACGATACGTATACTGCGCAATCCGCTTTTCATATCCGACAAGGTAAAGTCCAGGGTGGTGTCCGTTCCGATATATTCAGGAATCTCACTCATGGAAATAACCGGTTTCTCTCTTTCAAAAATAGTCAGTGTCAAAAAAACCGCAGCAGCCAGTATCACAACCAGAAACAGGAGAAGAAGTGATTTCGGTATATTGCTGTTTTTGTTATATTTTTTTAATCGTTGGTCTGCCATGAAGATATGTACTCCTTTTTTAAATGGATTTTGTTCTGGGCATTGTGCTGGAATGCTGTTTCCCGTTAGGGACCATTACGAAATAACCATTACATCTTTATCTCTTTCGTCACGGCCCCTTATGCCGTTCACGATATTCCAATATCACAGTTATTTTTTGACAACAGCTTAATTTTGCCAAGCAATTTCATATTTTTCAACATACAAATTATTGGCCGGTATGATGGTCAATCGTTTTTTAATGGTGCGTTCCAACTCCAGGGTAACATGTTCCTCTTCTTTCAACAGCATATCAGCAATTCGAGGATGAACGGTGAGGGTGATTGTATCCCCCTTATATTTATGGGCATCCCTTGATATCTTGCGAAAGATTTCATAACAGATCGTCCGGCGGGATTTCAGTCGGCCTTCGCCGGCGCAATAGTGACACGGTTCGCAAAGCAGTTGATTGAGATTTTCACAGCTTCGCTTCCGGGTCATCTGCACCAGACCAAATTCCGTAAGTTTCAAGATATTGATCCTGCTTTTATCTTTTTTAACCGCCTCCTTGAATGAGGCAAACAACTCTTCGCGGTGTAATTCATCCTCCATATCAATAAAATCAATGATGATGATCCCGCCAATATTGCGTAAACGCAGTTGATAGGCAATCTCTTTGACCGCCTCCATATTGGTTTTAAATATGGTCTCTTCAAGGTCGTTTTTACCCACAAAACGTCCGGTATTGACATCAATGACGGTCAGGGCCTCTGTCGTTTCAATGATAATGTACCCTCCTGAGCGGAGCCAGACCTTCTTTTCGATGACCCTGCTGATCTCCATCTCTATACCATGGGCCTCAAAAAGCGGCGCCGGCTCCTGATAATAGACGATACGATGTTGCAGGTCAGGGGCAAAAATTTTAATAAAATGCAGCAACTTTTCATACGTGTTCTTGTCGTCAACCACCAGGGTATTCACATCTGCTGTAAACAGATCACGCACGGAACGAAAGGTGATATCAAGGTCTTCATAAACAAGCGAGGGGGACGGTGAGCTGGAAGCGCTATCCTGAATTTCATCCCACAGGTGCAACAGAAATTCCATATCTGCTTCCAGCTCTTCCATGTCGGCATATTCGGCAACTGTACGAACAATAAAGCCGGTTCCGGCAGGACGAAGCTCTTCGATACGCGCCCGCAGGGTCTGCCGCAGGGTCTCATCTTCAATCTTTCTGGAGATACCAATGTGATCAGTGAGGGGCATAAAGACAAGATTACGGCAAGGCAAGGTGATATGGCAGGTGAGACGGGCTCCTTTGGTGCCCATGGGCTCTTTGCCCACCTGTACCGTGATGTCCTGCCCCTCGCGCAACAGATCTTCGATATTCATTCCCGAGACACGGCGGATCTCATTATCAGGGGCAGAGGATGCAAAGTTGTATTTCCCGCAGGGCTGCTGATCATGGCCAAGCAATCTCTGCTCTAGCTCAGTCATGGAGATATAGACATCATCGACATAAAGAAACCCTGTCCTCTCCATGCCGATATCAATAAATGCCGCCTGCATGCCTGGCAAGACACGCACCACACGACCTTTGTAGATATTACCGATCAGTCCTTTTTCCAATGGCCGCTGGATATGAAATTCAACGAGATGACCATTTTCGACAAGGGCAATTCTTGTTTCATAACTTGCTGAGTTGATAAGTATTTCAGTGCTCATTCTATGGGTGTCGGGAAGATGGTTAAAGGGGAACACTACAGCCTTATGGGTATGCAAACAGGCATGGAGACTCTTGATAAAATTTTGATTATACAGTACTTCAGATAAAAAAAGCCACTTCCTTTTGTATTGTTTTCAAGGTTTCCCAATATCTATAAGAAGGTTAGGCCTGGTCTGGCCGTAATATCAATGTCGCAAAACCAATCATGGGCCGATCCCTCGCTTTTTGTCAAACAGATCTATGTGGAAGAATCCTGTCTGGAGCTTCCTTACACCCAGGAAGTTCTGGCAAGGGCTCGACTGCCCTATACGGTTATTCCTGATTATCAGGATCCGGAGGCGGTTCCCGGACAGTATCCTGATAATCTTACGGCCGGCAAACAGCATCTGCTGCTGTGCCGCAACAGGGGCCATTTCTTTAAACCCTGCCCAGCCACCCGCGAGTATCGTTGCTGTGAATACCAGGTCTTGAATATTGGCATGAACTGCCCCATGGACTGTGTGTATTGTATCCTCCAGGCCTACCTGAACAAGCCATGGCTCACTTTTTTTGTCAATGTTGATGACCTGCTTGCCGAGATGACCTCAGCCTTTACGGCTGAGCCTGACCGTTTTTTTCGGATCGGCACCGGCGAATTTACCGATTCACTGGCCCTTGACCGGCTGACCCAGCTCAGCCGCACCCTGGTGAACTTCATGGCCGGGCAACAGCAGGCCGTACTGGAACTCAAAACCAAAAGCGCGGTTATCCAGAATCTGGAGGGACTTGAACACAACGGCCGCACCATTGTCTCCTGGTCGCTGAACAGCACGCCCATTATGGACAGAGAAGAGATCCGGACTGCCACCCTTGTGCAGAGGCTTGAGGCCGCCAGGCAGTGCGCAGGCTGGGGCTATAAACTGGCCTTTCATTTCGATCCGATCATCGAACATCCAGGTTGGCAGCAAGGGTATGCAGAGACCATCACCCGTCTCTTTGCTGCGGTGCCGGCTGAAAGCATTGCCTGGATTTCCATGGGGGCGCTGCGTTATCTGCCGACTCTCAAAGACATTGGCATCAGACGTTTCCCCCAGTCCCGGATCTATTACCAGGAATTCATTGAAGGGCTTGACGGCAAGAGTCGCTACTTCCGCCCCCATCGGGTGGAGTTATATCGATACATCTATGATCTGCTGAAAAACAGGGCGCATAGCAAGACCTGCATCTATTTCTGTATGGAGAGCGACGAGATCTGGCGGGAGGTCATGGGCTATACCCCTGGGGAAAGAGGGGGGATTCCTCATATGCTGGACCAGACAGTTAGGGGATGAAACAGAGTCGTGAAGCAAGGGCTGTCAATTTTCTTCTGGAAGAAAACGCCTGCTCTATGGTAAGAAGAGCTGTGACTGGAGTCAGACAGGATCTGTTATTTTTTTGGAGCTTCCTGTCTTTTATGGATACATCAATACATTCCCCATAGGTGCAGGAGAAATTATGCTGAACAAAGTTATGCTGATTGGCAATCTTGGAAAAGATCCTGAAATTCGCTATACCCAAAGCGGCACTGCCGT
>JANMTN010000219.1:0-9293 GCA_031390685.1 Desulfobulbaceae bacterium | reverse complement strand
TTCCGGCTGCCGCGCAAGGTCAATACCCGGTGGATGCCCTGGTGTACCTACTGCGACCCGGAGCTGGCCTCTATCGGCATGAATGAGAAAAGGGCCACAGAGGCCGGGATTGCCTACACCGTCTGGACCGAAGAATTTTCGAGCAATGACCGGGCCCTGGCCTGTGGCGAGGGGGTTGGCAAATTGAAGATGCTCCTTGATGTCAGGGAAAGGCCCCTGGGGGTGCAGATTCTGGGGCCGTCGGCAGGAGAAATCCTGGGTGAATGGGTGGCGGTTCTGAATAGCGGGATGAAGCTTTCCGCCCTGGCCGGGGCCATCCATCCTTATCCGACGCTCACCGAAATCAACAAGCGGGTGGCAGGTTCCTGGCTCTCGCCCAAGATCTTTTCCCCTACGGTGCGCAGGGGGCTCAAGCTGATCTTTCAGTTGCAGGGATCTTCCTGCAATCCCGGTTCCAGGATTTGATGATACGATGCAGGAAATAATAGCTCAATTTTGTGACCCTTCCGTTTTGCCGGCGGTTGAGCCTGTTGTTACGGTTCTGGGCGTCGGCAATATCAACGACACCTGGCTGGTGCGGACAGGAGGATTTTCTTTTGTCCTGCAACGTCTGAATCGCCAGGTCTTTCCTCAGCCGCACCTTGTCATGGCCAATCTGGCCACACTTTCCCGCCATCTTGCCGGCAAGGTCAACACCAGCGGCCAGCGCTGGGAAAACTGTATCCTCCTGCCCACCAATGGCGGGGCGCCGTTTTATACCGACCATCACGGGGATCTCTGGCGGGCGGTCAGCTATATTGACAGGACAACCACCCATCAGAGCATAGCGACACCAGCCCAGGCCGGACAGGTTGGCTGGGCCCTTGGCCATTTCCATCTCCTGCTGGCGGACCTGCCGGCCTGCGATCTCCATGAGACCCTGCCCGGCTTTCATATTCTTCCTTGCTATCTCGATCATTTTGACCAGGTGCTGAGTGGCCCTGCCATGAAGAGCGACCCTGATCTGCGGTTTTGTCTCGACTTTGTTGCTGCCAGGCGTAAGGGCGCGGATGTGCTGGAGCGGGCCCGGTATCAGGGAAAGGTCAGGGTGCAGACGATCCACGGCGATCCCAAGGCCGGGAATGTCCTCTTTGATGTGGGCAGCGATCTGGCGGTGAGCCTGATCGATCTGGATACCGTGGGGCCTGGCCTCATCCACTACGATATAGGCGATTGTCTCCGTTCCTGCTGCAATGCCTCAGGGGAGGCGGCCGCTGATCCGTCTCAGGTGGCGTTTGATATGGATCTGTGCCGGGAGGCGCTTGCCGGCTATTTTTCCGGGGCAGGGGACCTTCTCACTGAATATGACCGGGAGCTGATTTTTCCCGCGGTGCGCCTTATTTCCTTTGAGCTGGGACTCCGCTTTCTTACCGATTATCTGGCCGGCAACTGCTATTTCAAGGTGCTTCATGAGAAGGAAAATCTGCAGCGGGCCCTGGTCCAGTTTCATCTGGTGCAGAGCATTGAGCGCCAGAAAAAAGAGATTGATTGGCTGGCATTCATGGGCCCACGGTCAGGCATATGGTCAGGCCGTCAATCGCAACGAACCTCCTGATTTTTCAAGATACCTTCAACCCTGTGACTTGCCTGTAAGGATCTGCTCGACAATGGCAATGTCCTCAGGACGGTCAACCCCGTGGCTTTTATGGGTGGTGATGACCACGTGGATGGGGAAGTTGTTTTCCAGCAGGCGAAGCTGTTCGAGTCCTTCCTTTTTTTCGAGAATACCATTTTTCAGGGCGACAAACTGTTCCAGGGTCTTCATCCGGAAGGCATAGATGCCGATGTGGCCGTGATAGCCATCCTCTCTGCCGTCATGGGCAAAGGGAATGGGGCATCGGGAGAAGTACAGGGCCTGGTTGTCCCTGCCCATGACAACTTTTACCTGGTTAGGGTCTTGCGCTTCTTCGGCGCTGATCTGCCGGGCCAGGGTGGTGACCTGGACCTCGGGAGAACAAAAAGGGGCGATGAGCGCGGTCAGCATTTCCGGTTCGAGGGCCGGTTCGTCACCCTGGATGTTGATCACCACGCCATCGTCAGGCACTGACAGCAGGCGCGCCGCCTCCAGTACCCTCTCGGTGCCGCAGGTGTGATGGGAGCTGGTCATGAGCACGGGAATGGCAAGGGACTCAGCTAAGGAAAATATGCGCTCGTCATCGGTTGCCAGGACAACGTGTTGCAGTTGAGGACATTGGCGGGCCCGGGTATAGACATGCTGAATCATCGGTTTTCCGAGGATAAGGGCCAGGGGTTTTCCCTCAAAGCGGGACGAGGCATAGCGGGTCGGAATGATGCCGTAGCATGGTGACAGGGAGTTCATGATGGTGGCTTTAGGTTATTGGTTATTTGCTTCAAGAAGAAGCGAGTTGATTATTGCACACGTTTTTTCGGTTCCGCCGCGGCGACTTTCCACATAGGCAATGATTTCCTGCCGTATTTGTCCGCGTGGCGGCGGATTAGCGGCATTTTGCAGCAGGAGATCAGCGGCCTCCTGCCAGCTTTTTGCCTGAAATACCAGTTGCTGATCAATGATTTCCTGGCCTATCCAGACAAAATTACTCCAGTGTGGTCCAATAACCGGCTTGAGTCCGCAGGTGAGCGGTTCCAGGAAATTCTGACCGCCCAAGGGGGCCAGGCTGCCGCCGACAAAGGCGGCGCGGGCAAGCTGATAGGCAAAGAGCATCTCGCCCATGGTGTCCCAGAGGATGATGCCGCCGTGCCGGACGGGCCCTGTGGTGCGAGACCGTAATTGCCATGAGCAGCCATGTTTTTCAAGCATCCTTTCCCAGTTGTGGAGGCGGTGCATGTGTCTGGGGAATAGGGCGATGATGATTTGCTTGTTTTTTTCCCTGACGGCACAGATCAGTTTCATAATATCCGCCTCTTCTTCCTGTCTGACCGAACCCAGGACTATCAGGTCGGCGTCAGGCGGAAACAGGGGGATAAGGGGATTGTCGGCAGCCGCCTGCGCGCCTTGATCGCTGATGCGGTCAAACTTGATGTTGGGCACGGTCGCAACGTTGTCCCGGCCAAAGAGGGCGGCAAAACGTGCCGCATCATCGGTGGATATGGCGAGAATCCTGTGCGGCCTGAGATGACGCCACAATGCGGTCCAGAAGAGATATCTGGATAGACTCTTTGCGGTCATCCTGCCGTTGGCGACCAGGACCTTTACCCGCTGTTGTTTACAGGCGTGCATGAGTCCGGGCCATAATTCACTTTCCAGCAGCAGCATGATCCTGGGCCGGATGGCGGCTACGGCCCTGGTCATCAGCGCAGGGTGATCAAAGGGGAAAAAAGCGGTGTCGATGGTGAGTTTGCTGGTTTGCTGCATGGCCTCACTCCGGGCCTTTTCCAGGATATCCATCCCTTGACTGGTATAGGTGGTCAGAAGCACCCGCATTGGTCGGGCCGGATCAAGTTTTCTGATGATCTCCCATGCCAGAAATGATTCGCCCACTGAGGCCGCCTGGATCCAGAGATCAGCGGCAGCGGGAAGTTCCTGCAGGGTCCGTTGGCTGAAGCCGTGCTGAAGTCTGCGGTTGCGTCGCAGGAAGGGGATGACAATGTTCCATGCCATTTGATAGACCAGAAAGGCGATCTTGATGGATAGCGGTGTCCTGGTGTCTGGTGGAGGCCAGGCGCTGGGTGGTTGAGTGGGAATTTGCTTGTCTCCAAACTGGTGTTGATTGATGGAACCATTCTCCATGGTTCATGGCAAGGTTAACGGTATAAGGGGCCGTAACGAAACGGTTATAGTGATGTCAGGTTTTTCGTAACGGCTCCTAACTACCAGTTTCTTGCTGATTTTACAACTGCGGCGCTATGATCCGCATCAGGTTTTCGGCCAGTCGCCGCAATGTGCCTGCGGGTTTCATCGCATGGTGTGAGTCCTCAAGGAGTTTCTCCATCCATGCGTTCACCTCCGAGATAATGGAGGCAGAGTAGGCAAAACTGACCACTTCGTAGTTCAGGAGCAGGCTGCGGTTGTCAATATTGACGGAGCCGAGCATCGCGCCTGTATCGTCAAAGAGGATGGCCTTGGCATGGAGCATGGGGCCCTTGTACAAGGCGACTTCCACCCCGGCCTCCATCAGCTCCCGCATATAGCTGCTGCGCACCAGATCGGCTGTGAGATGATTGGAGTCATAGGGGGTAATGAGTTTAACATCAACTCCTTTGTGATGGGCGATGATCAGCGCCTCCTGCAGAGAGGTAACGGGAACGAAGTAGGGGGTGACGATCCATATCCGTTTTTTGGCGGCGTAGATGGCGCAGATCAGCGCCTCAAAGAGGGCGTCTCTGGCAATGTCAGGGCCGGATGGCACCACCTGGATATAGGCGTCACCAAGGCCCGGGGGAACGGAGTCCATGGCGATGGCCATGGCGCGATCGCAGGCATAGGCCCAGTCTGAGGCGAATATTTCCAGGTAGTGAAAGACCGCCGGGCCTTCGATGAGAAAGAGCAGGTCGTTCCAGCGGCCGGGGTCAGGCGATGGTCCCATGTACTCGGCCGAAAGGTTCATGCCGCCGGTAAGCACAATGCGCCGGTCAAAAAGAAATATTTTCCGGTGGTTGCGCAGGTTGATGTAGTTTCGCAGCGGCATCTTCAGGATGGGCATGAAGAAAGAGACCTTAGCCCCGGCCTGACGGAGTTTTTTGACAGGATGCTGGAAGCAGTAGAGGGGGAATGAGCCCAGCGAATCGATGAGAAGGTTGACCTCCACCCCGACTTTAGCTTTCTCGGTCAATGCCTTGATGATTTCAGTGGTCACCGCATCGTTGCTGAAGACATAGGTGCTTATAAAGATGCTTTCCTGAGCGTTGTCTATCTCGTGCATCAGCGCACTGAAGGCGGCGGTCCCGTCCGTATAGAGCACAAACCGGTTTCCCTGGGTGCCGCCTGGGATGCCGTTGGCGCGCAGGACGCCGTCAATGGGGTTGGCCCTTTCAAGGGGCAGATCCGTTACCGAGCGGAGGCTGAACATAGATTTCGTCTTGGAGCTGATGTGCTTTCGGGAACCAAGGACGAAGTAGAGCGGCACCGCCAGATGCGGGAGCAGTATGATCGCCAGCAGCCAGGAGATCATGCTGGTTGGCGTGCGCCGCTGATACACCATGTGCACCAAGGCGCTGAAAAAAAGGATCTCGCCCACCACCAGGAAGGTGTGGGAGAAGATCAGCTGGAGCCATTCAATAACCATGGGGTTCTATGGAGGGGAGGGTTTCATTAATTACTTTCTTGTAATAATAAATACGGCTATTATTGGAAATAAAACAAATATGTGAGTATTTTCTCTCTGGTGGTTTTTGTGTTTCGGGAGACATTTGTTGGAAAAATTATTTTATTATCTTTTATTACAAGAGGTAAGAACAAATATATTCCTTATGGCCTGATCTGGCACATTTTTTGAAATAGCAAAGATGTATTCCGCTGCGGTTGCCCTTGCCTTCTCCCAAATCTGGCAGGGGCAACCGTTTTTTTATTTCTTCTTTGCTATTGTATAACTGCCATCATACCAAGTGTCCAGCAAGTTTGTCGGTTGGCGCTGATATCTGTAATATCATAAGCCTTGATAGTTTTGCCGGTAAGTGAGATCATCAAACAATAAAGAAATATTTCTTTTTTTGACTTGACTGCCTGGTTATGTGTTTGAGTTGTAAAGCAAACAGGAGGAAGTTACCCTTCAGTTGATCTCTCCAGAAATCAAGAGACACAGGGGGATTGTTTGCCAGCACTGCTGTGTCTATGGCGCCTATTCAGGAGAAACAATGGTCACCTCACCATCCACCCACACCGCTGGAACTAACAGATATACAATCCTTCTCCTCCTGGCCCTGACCGCCGCTGGTCTGGCGGGAAACTATTTCAGATTCCCGATCTTCTTCAATATCGACTTCCTCTTCGGCAGTATCTTTGCCATGCTGGCGCTGCAGTTTTTCGGGCCTGGCCGGGGTATTCTGGCGGCCGCCATCATTGCCGGTTATACCTATATCCTCTGGAATCATCCCTATTCCGTTATCGTCATGACCCTTGAGGTGGCGGCTGTCGGCTGGTTGATCGGGCGCCGCAAGATGGGGCTGGTGCTGGCCGACGCAATCTACTGGCTCATTATCGGCATGCCTCTGGTCTACCTTTTTTACCATTTCGTCATGCATGTTCCTTTCAGCAATACCTTTATTGTCATGATTAAACAGGCGGTGAACGGCATCGCCAATGCCCTGGTCGCCCGGCTGATCTTTACCGGTTATGTATTTTGGTCGCGCTCATCGCTCATGTCATACCGCGAGATTATCAACAATCTGCTGGCCTTTTTCGTATTATGTCCGGCGCTGCTTCTACTGGCAGTTGGCAGCAGAAGCGATTTTACCGAAACCGACCACCATATTCGGACAACGCTGATTCAGGACAGCCGAAGCGTGACTGATCGGGTGGAAACCTGGGTGGTGAACAGAAAATCTGCCATTATTAGTCTGGCTGAAATGGCTGCTTCGCGAACCCCCCGGCAGATGCAGCCATTTCTGGAACAGGCAAAAAAAACGGATGTCAATTTTCAACGGATTGGACTGCTGGATAGAGAGGCGACAACTACCGCCTTCTACCCACTAATCGACGCACCGGGAAAGAGCAACATCGGCGGAAGTTTCGCGGATCGCTCCTTTATCCCGGTGCTCAAGCAGACACTCAAACCGCTTCTCTCGGAGGTGTACATGGCCAGGATTGGTACCCCCAGGCCCATTGTCGCGATGCTGGCGCCGGTGGTCATTGGTGGCGAATACAACGGCTACGTCATCGGCATTTTGGGCCTGGAGCAGATACGGCAGCACCTCGACAAGAGTACGGATGAAAATGCCGCGCTCTACACCCTGCTGGATAAAAACGGTAACGTCATTATGACCAACCGCACCGATCAAGCAGTTATGACCCCCTTTGTCCGCGGCAGAGGGACGCTTAATCGTCTTGATAAAGAGATCAGCCAGTGGGCGCCGACGCAGCCGTCGAATGCCCCGTACATAGAACAGTGGCAAAGATCGTTTTATATTGCGGAGACCGTCATCGGTGGCCTGGCATAATGGAAACTGGTTCTGGAGCAACCGGTGGCACCCTTCCAGAAAGTACTCTACAATAACTACACCGGCAAGTTGACTCTGCTGTTCCTGATTCTGCTCGGGGCGCTGGCGCTGGCTGAATTGTTGAGTCGCCTGATTGTTGCCACCCTCGAAAAGCTGCGGCTGATCACCTATGACCTTCCGGTGAGACTGACAAGGGGCGGCAAAGAAATTGCCTGGCCTGAAAGCCGCGTTCAAGAAGCAGCTCACCTGATCAACAATTTCAGAACTATGGGGAATTCGCTGGTGGAGCAGTTCAATGAGGTCCGGCAGATCAACGAATCGCTGGAGCAGCGGGTGGCGGAGCGGACGCGAGAACTGCGAGCAAGCGAGGAAAAATTCCGCACAGTGGCCGATTACACCTGCGACTGGGAAGTCTGGGAGGACCCAAGAGGAGCCTGTCTCTATTGTTCCCCCGCCTGCGAACGTATCACCGGTTATTCGCCGGAAGCCTTTATGGCTGATCCTGGCCTGCTGGAGCGGTTGATTCATTCCGATGATCTGCTGCGGTGGAAGGCTCATCATGCGTCTGTGCACAGCGACTCAGGGACGCAGGAAGCTGTAACAGGATCTGCGAACGAACTCGACTTTAAAATCCTCCGTCTCGACGGCGAAGTCCGCTGGATCAGCCATCTCTGCCACCACATCTACGATGCGGAAGGGCACGACCTGGGTCATCGGATCTCGAACCGGGATATCACCGAGCACAAGCTGTTAGAGGCAGAGGTCGTGAAGGCCAGGAATCTGGAGTCCCTTGGCATTCTGGCTGGCGGTATCGCCCACGATTTCAACAATCTGTTTCAGGCGCTTATCGGCAATCTCGAAATGGCCAAGATGACTATCGAGCAATCGAGTAAGGCTGTCCCGTTTCTGGAGCAAGCTGAGCGGGCTTCGGAATTAGCCAGCAAGCTTACCCGCCGGCTTATTGCCTTCTCTTCCGGCGGCAACTTACTGCCGATAGTCATTCAGCCGGCCAGCCACATCAGGGAGGAGACAATTTCCACCTTGGGCGATTCCGGTCTGGTAGCCGAATTTGACCTGGCCGATAACCTCTGGTCCATCACTATCGATCCTTCTCAATTCCGTAACGTCATCAGGCAGATGGTGTTGAACGCCATGGAGGCCACGCCCGCAGATTCAGAAGACAAACTCAAAATTGTGGCCGCCAATGAATCTTTGCCGGAGAATCATAAAGAGGCCCCAATCCTTGCCCCTGGTAACTATGTGAAGATTTCGATCCAGGACCATGGATGTGGAATCAGCAGCGACGACCTGCCCCGCATCTTCGACCCCTATTTTTCCACCAAGGAGCGTGGTTCCCAGAAGGGGATGGGGCTTGGGCTGGCCCTGTGTGATGCGATTATCGGGAAGCGCGGTGGAACAATCACGGTGCAGTCAAAGCTGGTTAAAGGCACCACCTTCTCCATCTATATCCCTGCCGTGGAAAGGTAGGCTGAGGTAAGAGACTTTAGCTGGCCCTGGTTGTCCACTGTTTTCCACAATACAGAAACATCCCTTCCTTTTTGTAAACTTTCCTCCATTTTCAGTGCCTCCTTCCCTGCTCCCCCTAGTATCACTGTTGCCCCTTCTTTGCGTATAACTCACTGGAATTAAATATTAATAATATAGATTGTCCTGCTGGCATCCTTCTTGCTTTTCTGTGGTTACAGGAAATGTATAACACCCTTTGACATGAGGAAGGAGAACAGGCATGGAAGCGTTACTTGCAGATCGACACGAGCAGATTCATCGCACCGGGGAGCAGCCCTTTACCCTGGTGTGCAATAAGGACAGTCTGGCCGGGGCGGTAAGCCAGCGGGCCTGTGTCTTCTGCGGATCGCGGGTGGTGCTCTATCCCATTGCCGACGCCCTGCACCTGGTGCATGGGCCCATCGGTTGCGCGGTCTATACCTGGGATATCCGCGGCGCCCTCTCTTCCGGCCCGGAGCTGCACCGTCTCTCCTTTTCCACCGACCTCCAGGAACGGGACGTGATCTTCGGCGGGGAGGAAAAATTATACCGGGCCCTGATCGAACTCATTGACCGGCACAGTCCCAAAGGGGCCTTTGTCTATTCCACCTGCATTGTCGGCATTATCGGCGACGATCTGGAAGCGGTCTGTCGGCGGGTGGCGGCTGAAAAGG
>JANMTN010000217.1:0-5757 GCA_031390685.1 Desulfobulbaceae bacterium | reverse complement strand
CCTTTTCAGCTCTCGTTCCCGATTCTGATTGACTTGATGTCGTATTCCGGGTTAAATATTATGGTTTTGTCTTTTTAATTTGCGCTTTTTGGAAGACACGAGATCTCGCGGGTTTTTATGGGGTCATGAGACTTCCAGAATAAATATAATTCTCTCCCCTGTTAGCGATGGAGAAGGATAGGAAACTATATGAAAGCATTGATAGCCCTGGAAGATGGTACCATTTTTGAAGGTGAGTCCTTTACCGGAAGAGGTGAGGCCGTAGGTGAGATGGTCTTTAACACCTCCATGAGCGGATATCAGGAGATCCTGACTGATCCTTCCTATACTGGTCAGATTGTGACCATGACCTATCCCCTTATTGGCAATTACGGAGTCAATAGCGACGATATGGAGTCGGTTGCGGTGCATCCCAAGGCCTTTCTGGTCAAGGAGTATAATGCGGTGCCATCCAATTTTCGTTCCGAAGAGACCCTGGCCCATTTTTTGAGCCGCTTTGGTGTTCTTGGGATAGAAGGGTTTGATACCCGTGCCTTGGTGCGCCATATCCGGACGGTGGGGGCCTTGAAGGCCATTGTCTCCACCGAGGATCTGGACAAGGAATCTCTGGTTCAACGGGCCAAGGCCTGGGTTGGTCTGGTCGGTCAGGATATGGTACGAAAGGTGACCTGTGATCAGCCCTATGGCTGGGCGGATAACCGGCCCGTCCCGGGCACCAATTTTTCCACAGTCCAGGCCGGAATGAACAATCCGCTGAAGGTTGTTGCCCTTGATTGCGGGATCAAATTTAATCAGCTCCGCATCATGACGGAGAAGGGGTGTCAGGTACAGGTGGTGCCAGCCGCAACCGATGCCGAGACCATTCTGGCCATGAAACCGGATGGTGTCTTTCTGTCAAACGGGCCAGGGGACCCTGCCGGTATTCCGGGGGTGGTGGAGATGGTGCGAGCCCTTCTTGGGAAAATACCTGTCTTCGGGATATGTCTTGGCCATCAGATTATGGGACTTGCCTACGGCGGTTCTACCTACAAAGTAAAATTTGGCCATCGCGGTGGCAATCAACCGGTTAAGGATCTGGCCACCGGGCACATAGAGATCACTTCGCAGAACCATGGTTTCTCTGTGGATCCTGACACTTTGGACAAAGAGGTCATTGAAGTGACCCATATCAATCTGAACGACGGCAGCCTTGAAGGTATGCGGCATCGGCACTTTCCTGCATTTTCCGTACAATATCATCCCGAACATGCCCCTGGGCCTCACGATTCGTTGTACCTTTTTGATCAGTTTGTCGAGATGATGCGAAGGGCAAACTGATGGCGTTGTAGAACGGTGAGCCGTGCGAGTCTGGATAGCATTAACTGTCTGATATGCCGTAAAAAATTACTATTGAAAACTTAAAACATTTTTGAGTATCCCATGCCAAAACGAACCGATATCCACAAGATCCTGATCATTGGCTCTGGTCCCATTATTATAAGTCAGGCCTGTGAGTTTGATTATTCGGGCGCCCAGGCGGTCAAGGCGCTGAAGGAAGAGGGGTATGAGGTCGTTCTCATTAACTCCAATCCTGCCACCATCATGACCGATCCGGAGCTTGCCGACCGGACCTATATTGAACCCATTACCCTGGAGATGGTGACCAAGGTTATTGAAAAGGAACGGCCTGACGCCCTCCTGCCTACCCTTGGCGGACAGACGGCGCTCAATGTTGCTATCAAGCTGGCCGAGAGTGGTGTCCTTGATAAGTACAAGGTGGAGATGCTTGCCGCCAAGGTTGATGTCATTAAAAAGGCGGAGGGACGTGAAGAGTTCCGGACGGCCATGCAGGCCATTGGTCTCAAGGTGCCCGAGTCAGTTATTGTTCATACCCTGGAAGATGCCATGGCTGCCGGTGATGTTATTGGATTTCCGGTTATTGTCCGCCCCAGTTTTACCCTTGGCGGCACCGGTGGCGGT
This sequence comes from Desulfobulbaceae bacterium, assembly GCA_031390685.1. Taxonomy (GTDB): domain Bacteria; phylum Desulfobacterota; class Desulfobulbia; order Desulfobulbales; family Desulfocapsaceae; genus UBA2270. The sequence continues at coordinate 3,798 of JANMTN010000217.1, read as the reverse complement.
GTGGCTTATAACCGCCAGGAGCTTGAGACTCTGTCTTTGTCCGGTCTAGATCTGTCCATGACCACCGAAATCATGGTTGAGCGCAGTCTGCTGGGATGGAAGGAGTTTGAGCTTGAGGTGATGCGTGATTGCAAGGACAACGTGGTTATCATCTGCTCCATTGAAAATATGGATCCCATGGGGGTGCATACCGGCGATTCCATCACCGTGGCCCCAGCCCAGACCCTTACTGATCGTCAATATCAGGAGATGCGGGATGCGGCCATTGCCATCATCAGAGAGATCGGGGTTGAGACCGGCGGTTCCAACGTGCAGTTCGCGGTCAATCCGCAGGACGGCGAACTGATGATCATCGAGATGAATCCCCGGGTCTCCAGGAGCTCAGCCCTGGCCTCCAAGGCCACCGGCTTTCCTATTGCCAAGATTGCCGCCAAACTGGCTGTTGGTTTTACCCTCGATGAGCTCAAAAATGATATTACCCGCGAGACCTATGCCGCCTTTGAGCCGACCATTGATTATTGTGTGGTCAAGATTCCCCGTTTTACCTTTGAGAAATTTCCGGAGGCGGAGGATATACTGAGCACGGCCATGAAATCCGTGGGCGAGACCATGGCCATTGGCCGTACCTTCAAAGAGGCCTTTCAGAAGGCCATGCGCTCGCTGGAGACCGGTCGTGCTGGTTTTGGGGCTGATGGCAATGAACAGCTTGATCACCTGGAACTGTTCGAGATAGAATCGGGTCTGCGGGTCCCAAGTTCCAAGCGGGTCTGTTATCTCTATGAGGCGCTCAAGCGGGGAATGGCCGTTGAACAGATCTTTGAGATGAGCCAGATTGATCCCTGGTTCCTGCGCAACCTTGAGCAGATCGTGGCCTTGGAACAGGAAATTCGGCGGCAGGGTGCGCGTGGGCTGGGACGTGATTTTTTGAAAAAATGCAAACAGTACGGGTTCTCTGACCAGCAGCTTGCTTTCCTTACGGGCATGTCCAGCAATGAAGTTCGCACGCTGCGTAAACAACTGGGGATCCTGCCGGTGTATAAACTGGTTGATACCTGTGCCGCCGAGTTTGAATCTTATACCCCCTATTATTATTCCACCTATGAACAGGAGAATGAGGCCAGCAGGTCGGATCGGAAAAAAGTCATGATCCTTGGTGGCGGGCCGAACAGAATTGGTCAGGGCATAGAGTTTGATTACTGCTGTGTCCATGCGGCCTTTGCCCTGGCTGAGATCGGCGTGGAGTCGATCATGGTCAATTCCAATCCCGAGACCGTCTCCACCGACTATGATACCTCGGACAAACTTTATTTTGAGCCCCTGACCCTGGAAGACGTGCTGAACATCATTGATCTGGAAAGGCCGGATGGGGTTATTGTCCAGTTTGGCGGCCAGACCCCGTTAAATCTGGCCGTAGCCCTGGCAGAGGCAGGGGTGCCCATTATTGGAACCCCGCCGGATTCCATTGATCGGGCGGAAGACCGCAAGCGCTTTCAGCAGTTTCTTCAGAAGCTGCATCTGCGTCAGCCCAATAACGATACGGTCTATACCCTGGAAGAGGCCATAGGCGTTGCGACGCACATTGGCTATCCCGTGGTGGTCCGGCCCTCGTATGTCCTCGGTGGCCGCGATATGCGGATTGTGTACAGTGATCAGGGCATTCGCGAATTCATGGCCAAACCGGGCATGGCAGGAAACAAACATCCTGTTTTGATCGATAAGTTTCTGGAGGATGCCATTGAGGTGGATGTTGATGCCATCTGTGATGGTCAAAAGACCATTATCGGCGGGATTATGGAACATATAGAGGAGGCTGGTATTCATTCCGGTGATTCTTCCTGTGTTCTGCCGCCGCATACCCTGTCGGCGCGGCTCATCGACGAGATCAAAGAGGCCACTCGGGCCATGGCCGCAGAGCTTGGGGTGATTGGTCTGATGAATGTGCAATACGCAGTCAAGGATGAGGAATTGTATATCCTGGAGGTGAACCCCCGTGCCTCCCGGACAGTCCCCTTTGTCAGCAAGGCAACCGGTGTGCCCCTCGCCAAGCTGGCCACCAAGGTGATGATGGGTATGACCCTTGAACAGCTTGGCCTGACCACCGAGGTGACGATCAAACATTGGGCGGTCAAGGAGGCTGTCTTTCCTTTTGACCGCTTTAAAAACGTCGATACCCTGCTCGGGCCCGAGATGAAATCTACCGGTGAGGTGATGGGCGTTGATGATAATCTGGGATTGGCCCTTGCCAAGGCGCAACTGGCCGCAGGTGTAACACTGCCGGCATCGGGTACGGTCTTTATCAGTGTGCGCGACGGAGACAAGGAAGGAATTCTGGAAGCGGCAAGACATCTGGTGGAGATGGATTTTTCACTTCTTGCCACCAGAGGAACAGCAGGCTATCTCCAGCAGCATGGTGTCGCCTGTGATCAGGTCAATAAAATTGCTGAGGGGCGGCCCCATATTCTCGATAAACTGCGGGACAGACAGGTGGCCTGGGTGGTGAACACCTCCATGGGAAGACGGACCACCGAGGATTCCTATCTGATTCGCCGGGCCGCCCTTGAGTTGCATATTCCCTATACGACAACGATCAGCGGGGCGGTGTCGGTGGTTATGGCAATACAGGCTTTGCGGGTAAGCGCCTTGGGCGTTCAGCCTATTCAATATTTTACTCGAAAAATGTAGGGCATGGACGCTCCAGTGTCGCTCGCTCTAAGCTGGATGCCCCGAAGGAAGTGACCTTGGGGTATGAAGAGTGACAGGGTAAAAAAGGGTCTGTCTATCGAAAAAGAACGATTCTGTCTCGACAATGTCTTGTTTAGTCTTACTGTGATACGATGTAATTTTAAGTCCTTGTAAATAATATGGACATCTGAATGGCGAAAACGGCATAAGGAGCCGATCGCTCTTCACCCGTCCATGGTGTGAGCGATACTGTGTCTCATACATGGCCGTCATAACGAAAGAGTCATAAAGAGACAAGTTGTTTCGTGACGTCTCCTAAAATTGGTAACAGTCCCTGTCATCTCCATGATGGAGATGTTAAATGAGAAAAAATGAGAAGCCACCGGAGGTTTCGTTGAATACTTTCTATAAAAATTTATCTATGTGGCTGGTGATTGGTCTGACCATGATCCTGCTTTTTAATCTCTTTAACAAGCCTCAGACCAACACGAACGCCCTGACCTACAGCGAGTTCATGGCGCAGGTGGAGAGTAAGGCCATAAAACAGGTCGCGATAGATGGAAATATCCTGTCAGGAATGCTTCAGGACGGGAAACCTTTCAAGACCATCTATCCAGCCAATGATAATGAGCTGATCTCTAATCTGCGAAAAAATGGGGTGGATATAACGGTGAAGGAAGTACAGAAAGAGTCTTGGTGGATGACGATTTTTGTCTCTTGGTTTCCCATGCTGCTGCTGATTGGCGTATGGGTCTTTTTTATGCGCCAGATGCAGATGGGCGGGAAGGGAGGGGCCCTGTCGTTTGGAAAAAACAAGGCCAAGCTTATGGAAAAAGGTGAGAGCAAGGTTACCTTTGCCGACGTCGCCGGTATCGATGAGGCCAAAGAAGAGCTGGAAGAGATTATCGATTTTTTGCGAGATCCCCAGAAGTTCACCAAGCTTGGTGGCCGCATTCCGAAAGGGGTATTGCTGGCTGGGGCGCCTGGCACAGGAAAGACCCTGCTGGCTAAAGCCATTGCCGGTGAGGCGGATGTTCCTTTCTTCACCATTTCCGGCTCAGATTTCGGGGAGATGTTTGTCGGAGTCGGCGCTTCACGGGTGCGGGATCTGTTTGA
>JANMTN010000092.1:0-2940 GCA_031390685.1 Desulfobulbaceae bacterium | reverse complement strand
GGCCCTGTATCAAGAATATCCTGCCAGGATCAGGAAGATGCAGCGGCAAGCTGTCAAGCGGATTCATGAGAGGCATCCCTGGCAGGTGGTGATGAAACAGTACCTGCAACTGTACAACGAAGCGAAGTGCCGGCCATGAACGGCTAAATGCCGCGAAAGCCAGAGATGGTGGTAGGGGGCTGATAATAAACCAAGTTCATGGATAACTGATCGTTGAAGCAAGGAGATTCGATATGACGATAAAAATCGGGATAAATGGTTTTGGGCGTATTGGCAGAAGTATTTTTCGGGCGATCAGTAAAGACCCGGCTTTTGCTGATATTGAAGTGGTGGCCATCAATGATCTTACTGATAATGCTACCCTCGGTCATCTCCTCCAGTATGATTCGATCATGGGGATCTATGAAAAGAAGGTGGAGAGTGACGAGAGTGGAATCACTGTCGACGGCCGTCATATTGCCGTCACCAGTCATCGTAATCCGGTTGATATCCCCTGGGGAAAAATGGGAGCGGAGTATGTTGCTGAATGCACAGGGATCTTCCGCGACAGCGATTCGCTGAAGACCCATATCGATGCCGGAGCCAGGAAGGTGATTCTGTCCGCTCCTGCCAAGGGGGACGTCAAGACCTTTGTCATGGGGGTCAATGAAGATGAATATGATCCGACCCTGCATCATGTGGTGTCCAATGCCTCCTGTACCACCAACTGTCTGGCCCCACTGGCCCGTGTCATCCTTGATAATTTTGGCATTAAGCGGGGGTTGATGACCACTATCCATGCCTATACCGGTGATCAGCGCCTCCTTGATTTCCCGCACTCTGATCTGCGTCGGGCCCGGGCTGCAGGTCTGTCAATGATCCCCACCAAGACCGGTGCGGCCGCCGCCGTGGCCCTCGTTATACCGGCGTTGAAGGGCAAGTTTGACGGCCTGGCGGTGCGGGTGCCCACCCCCAATGTCTCGCTTGTCGATGTGGTGATGGAGGTGGAAAGGGAGACCACGGTTGAGGAGGTGAATCAGGCCTTGCAGAAGGCCGCCAACAAGTATCTGGGATACACGGAACTGCCGCTGGTCTCTATTGACTTTCAGGGAGACTCCCATTCGTCCATCATTGATGCCCAGTCAACCAAGGTGATTGGTACTTCGGTCAAGGTGATGAGCTGGTATGACAATGAGTGGGGCTATTCCAACCGGATGCTTGATCTGATCCTCCATATGGAGGCCAATAAGCCTTTGTAGGCAGGGAGTCCTTCAGCAATCGTAAATTCAGCAGGCAGGACTATCTCGCGCCGAGGCGCAAAGGTTGGCCTTAATCCTGGTTTCCATGCGCCGCATTCAGGCGTTCATGCCGACGTCGTTCATCGCTTCAAACGGCGCTGACTGTTTTCGGCACAAACTGTTGTCTGACTTTTGCCATGTTCAATGATTATTTTTACCAATCAGGGTATGGTGCGAATTATTCTCAATACTCGATTCCGGCAGCAACTATAGCCGGGATACAACGCATCCACAATGAGGTTCCCCCTGCGGTGCATGGGAACCAGGTAAAGTATGAATAAAATGCCAACAGCAGCAGAGATAGAGTCCGATGCCCTGAAGGCCAATCTGGCGGAGACGGCAGGTGAGGTGATCATCGATCCCAAGCTCCGGCTGCTGCTCGATATTGTATCGGGGTATAAGGGGATTCATTCCTCCCTGGAACATTTACTCTACGAGATCTGCCATCCCTATCGGAACTGGGGTCTGCTCATCCCCCAACTCCGCAGCTTTTGCCTGAAAAACAGCAGTTACTATCAACGCCACGCGCAGGGGCCAGCGGCCTTTACCCTGCTCACGGGCCTGTTCCTTCAGGCCCTGAACGATTCGGCGAAAAAGGGAACCCTGCTCATCCAGATTATCGAAGCGCAGCTGGCCTGGGTGGAGAAGTTGCTCTCGCTCTTTGGTCCCGAGGATCTGCAACACTTTGGGCCGGCCCTGAATGGCTATTTTCATCGACTCGCTACTTTTGATCAGAGCGACCCGGCCATCATGATGTATATTGCTCAGGGCCAGCATCCCATGAAAAAACTGGCTCTTCGGCTCCTCGCCTTTTCTCAGGATAAATCGCTGATTTTTGATTATCGGCCTGTCTCCATGCTCACCCGTATCATCCTTGACCGGAATTATAACTACTGGTTGCAGGAGGATGACCCTCTGCCCTGGTTCCTTGGTCGTTGTGGGGCCCTGTGCGAGGACTTCCATTCCGGTCAGCTTTTTACCGCGATTTCCCATGATACCATACGCAAACATCAGGAGAGGCTTGCGGTCATTGATATTGAGACTGATCCCATCATCGGGCTGGAGGAGATCCTCAGCCTGCCGGCCCATGTCGATATTGTCCGGCTGTATAAGGAGATCCCTGCCCGCCTGGCCACGGTTGAGGTTGGTGGAGAGGACAAGGGGGTGGCAGATTCCGATCCAATTCCACTGGAAAACCGCTTTGCCGAAAATCAGAAACTGCTGTTCCTGTTCCGGATCATGGACACCAGGGGGCTCTATCTGATCCATGAGGAGACCCTGCGCGAGATCAATCGCAGCCTGGTGCAACTGATCCGTCAGCAGAGCTTTGAAGAGATCGAGCAGTTTCTGCTCACCACCTTTCAGCTTTTGCGGGCCAATGTCCGTAAATATCCCCATACCTCTCTGCAGTGCATCCAGGTGCTGGGCGGCGAGGTCTTTGACCGCGGCAAGAGCCGGATGGTGGAGGCCTTTCTCTGGGAGGTGGTTCGCTTTGGTTTCCAGTATGCCAATGTCACGGGCGTTGATGAAGACTGGCAGCCCCTGACCAATCCGGCCCATCTGGCCAATATCCGGGTCTGGCTCAACCTGATCATGCAGGAGCCGAAATGGTGTTCTACCCTTTTTTCGGCGCTGATTATCAATCTGAAACTGACCGGCACCT
>JANMTN010000062.1:0-4063 GCA_031390685.1 Desulfobulbaceae bacterium | reverse complement strand
TGTGAACAGCTTGGAAGCCTGACCCCGTACTTGTGTGATCAAAAGCCTGATGCGAAGACACCTCACCCCTGAAGAAGATCAGGCACGAGGGCCAACGTTCCTGGTCTCGTTCGCCGTTGAGAAAATCTTACCCCTGATTGGTTCGGATCCAGCCAACAAGGATCAGTTTTCCTTGTATGAATGTCTTCCACAGGAGGAATTATTGCGATGGTCAGCAAGTGTAACATATTGATTACCGGGGCTACTGGTTACATCGGTCGGCGACTGAAAGAACGGCTGCTGAGTCATCCAGAACTTTCGATCCGGCTGCTGGTTCGCAACAAATTCAAGGTGCGCCCAAAAGTTCTGAGTAAAGTTGAGGTGGTCGAAGGCGACACCTTTAACCCGGAAGCGCTGGCGGCCGCCCTTGCCGGGATTGACGTCGCCTTTTATCTCATCCACTCCATGGGGTCTGGTAAAAATTTCGAAGATCGCGACCGGCAAAGCGCCACGAATTTCCGGGAGGCATGTATCTCCGCTGGGGTAAAGCGGCTCGTGTATCTGGGTGGCCTTGGGGTAAAGGCGACCGCCAGCCGCCATCTGTTGAGCCGGATTGAGACCGGCGAAATCCTAAGTGCCCGTCCAAAAAACCTGCAGACCATTTGGTTCAGGGCCGCGATTATCATCGGTGCTGGCAGCGCCAGTTTTGAGATCATTTACAACCTGCTCCAGAAACTGCCTTTCATGCTGACACCCAAGTGGCTAGCGACAAAGACGCAACCAGTGGCGGTGGATGATGTTCTCGCCTATTTGGAGGAGGCTATCACTGTAAAAGTCGAAGACGATTTAATCGTGGACATCGGGGGTGAGGCCATGAGCTTTCGGGATATGCTACTCCGCGCTGCCCGGGTTATGGGTCTGCGACGCCTACTGCTGCCGGTGCCAGTGTTAAGTCCACGGCTATCCGCATTCTGGCTAATATTTTTTACACCCATACCTTTCCGTATGGCAGCCGCCCTTATCGAAGGACTGAAATCAGAAACCGTACTTCAGAACGACCATGCCCGGCGCCATTTTCCGGGCATCAAACCTTTAGATTATGAAAGCGCGGTGGCGGCTTCTATTGCCGAGATGGAAGATGACCAAGTCATCAGCCGCTGGTGTGACAGCAGTAAGGATTTGACCTGCGATATCCAACATCAGGATGACCCCGGCACCGCAATCCTGCGAGATCGGCGTGAAATACTCCTCCACGGCTTAGCCCCGTACTTGGTCTATGCTGCTATTAAGAGTATCGGTGGCAGTGACGGCTGGCTCGCATACAACACTCTCTGGAGGATCCGTGGTTTTCTTGACAAATTGGTGGGGGGCTATGGTCTGAATCGCGGGAGAAGACAGCAAAAAGACCTCCGGATTGGAGATGCCCTTGATTTTTGGAAGGTTGCCGATTTGAAGGAGAATAAACGGGTTCTGCTCTTAGCCCAAATGAAGGTGCCGGGCAGGGCTTGGCTTGAGTTCGACATCCAGGCTGACCGATTGGTGCAGACGGCCCATTTCCATCCTCGCGGACTGCTCGGCAGACTTTACTGGTATTCGGTTTTGCCCTTTCACGGTCTGGTGTTTAAAAATCTTGCCGAAAAAATTGTGGAGCGAGCCGCCAAGAGCCGCCAATATGAAGCTGATTCTAATCAAACCAGAGGCTAATTAAACACTTGCATCTCAGTGAGAATTCTTGATGGCAAAAACTGTTAAATTTTATAGAAAAAATTGAACAACAAGCGGGTCAACCAGACGGCGGGGGAGCAGCGTGCGCTATTCGCGGCCTAGTTCATTGGCCGCCGGTGCTTACCTTGGTCATTATACTAATTAATATTCCATTTGAAGATATGGTCATATCTATAGAGGTTCTTGCAAAAAAACCTCCAGAGGTGCTAGGCGAATGATTTTTTGAAACTATCAAGTGGACTGTGTGGCGCTTTTGAAATAACCTACACTTTAAAGTGTTTGCTTGATCAAAGTGACAGAAACCTCAAGAACACGTGTTAGAAAAGAGAACTTGGATTTCATCATATCAAATTCTGCTCCTGAAGGTATGAATCTGGCAGTTCCTTCAATACGAAAACCACAGCCAAGACCATTGCGTCCAGTTACTTCTTTACTGCCAACAGTGAGCAGCACCTTTTTATTCTTTAGCGTTTTCTTCTCCGTTTTCCTCATTGCCCAAGCGGGGATCAAGAGCCTTCCATCATCTGGAATTACAAGGTAGGTGTTCCAAGTGTTTACTACATGGGCCTCGTTATCAGCGCATGACACTATAGAGACGACCCCTTCTTTGCTGATTACTTCCAAAAATTTGTCAGTGAACATTCCTTCGCTCCTTTATCAGAATTCTTTATCAGAATTGGTATTGTGGATATCATGTATCTATGATAGACTTTATGCGGTGGCGACTAAAAAGTCAACCCGTTTTTTTATAAAACAGGTTATCGTGGGCCATCAAAATCATGAAAGGAGATAAAAGATGCAATTCAGCATAGGGGTCGAATATGCGTTTCATTCGCTTTTTTACATGGTCGGCCTACCAGAACATAAAACTATTGGAATTAAAGAAATAGCAAGATTGAACAGAATTACAGAGAGTTATCTTTCAAAGGTTTTTGCAAAGCTTCAAAAAGCGGGCATTGTTCGTTCAATTGCAGGTGTTAATGGAGGGTATGGACTCGCGAGAAGCGCAGAAAATATTTCCTTTTGGGATGTTATTGAGGCCATTGAAGGATCTTCCTGGTTTTTCCGATGTGCAGAAATTCGTAAGAAAAACATCTTCGTCGATGATCCTGGAATGTTTACAGATAAGTGTCCTTGTCTGATAAAGGTAGTTATTCAGGAAGCAGAGGAGCTATTGCGAAGCCAATTAAGAACAAAGTCCCTCCTTTGGTTGTACGAACAGGTACACAAAGATTTCTCAGTGGAGAAAAAAACGGCAATAGCTGAATGGATAAAAGAGTTATAGCTTTCGGATGTTGTTGTAACATCCTAAAATATAATGGGAAAATCCTAAAGTATAACAAGCTGGTCAACCAGATGGCGGGGAGCAGCGTTGCGCTATTCGCGGCCTAGTTCAGTGGCCGCCGCAGGTTATCCTTGCCGTTGCATCGTCCACAACCTGAAAAAAGTGACAAGATGCGGACCAAGTTTGGCCTGATCACCACGAAAAAGGTAAAATTCATTGACAATACCGTCGATTTGCACAGAGAATAGAGCATCGAATAATAAAAACAAGACAGCCGGAAAATACAAACGGATAAAGATGTCCAACCAAAATGAAAGAGGTGGAAACATTCACTCATCTTTCATTTTGATCATTATTAAAAATCGGGTTTTTCTACAGACTCGTTTGGCAGCATGTGCCACCATGTTGTCTGGCTTTGTTAACAGGAGGGGTTGGGAGAGAAATGTTTTGTCCAAAATGCGGTAAAGAGAACTCTGAAGGCGCAAAATTTTGCGGCAGCTGTGGTGCCAGCATTGACAAATTTGCCGCACCAGATCAACACCTGCAATTATTGCGGGCGAATCAATGACATTTGGCAAATCCATATCCACTTGCTTGTCAAAATATGTCGACTTCAACGGCAGGGCATCACGGCGCGAGTATTGGTGGTTTTACTTATTCACGGTGCTTCTTAGTTGGGGGGCTATGATTGTAGACTCTTCTCAGATATTGTCTGGGCTTGTTAGTCTTGCAGTTCTCCTGCCATCCCTCGCTGTCGGCGCAAGACGGCTGCATGACACGAACAGAAGTGGTTGGTGGCTGCTTATCTCTCTCAGTAATCGGACTTATCCCCCTCATTATTTGGCTGGCGAGCAAAGGCAATGATCAGGAAAATGACTATGGAAGCCCCGTACGTGACGGTGAGTGATCGTCACAGGAAGGGTCTCAAAGACGCTCTCCACTGGTGAGGAAGGGGGATGGAATATGAAAATCCATGTCGGCACAAGCGGGTACGGGTATAAGGAATGGAAAGGAATATTCTATCCTGAAAAAATCTCGCCCAAGGAAATGTTGCACTTCTATTCTGAACGTCTC
>JANMTN010000002.1:0-8339 GCA_031390685.1 Desulfobulbaceae bacterium | reverse complement strand
TTCTGTGATCTGCTGGCCGATGGCGGTTATCTGGCCGTGGCTGACCTGAAAACAGAGGATGGCTCTTTCCATGATGCGGAGGCCGATGGGGTCATGCATCATGGGTTCAATCCGGCAGAGCTGGTGAATACCTTAACGACGCTTGGCTTGAATCAGGTTGCGGTTCAAGAGGTCCATTCCCTCATCAAGACCAATGACGCTGGCGTTGAACGGACCTATCCCGTCTTTCTGCTGACCGGCAAAAAAGGATAGCACGCAATGGTCAGGAACAGAAAAAACAATATTGGCCAGACCGCTATGTTTTTTTCCCAACTTTCAATTTTATCCTGTTATTTTTTTAATAAACTCCTCATAGGATCATAGTATGCAATATTCTTCTGAAGTACAAAAGATGTGCCCGGTGGCCCAGGGTGCGTGTCACGGGGCGTCGCCCATCCCGCAGGAAGGCGGGTGGACCAAGGCCCGCGAGATCAAGGATATCAAAGGTCTTACCCACGGGGTCGGCTGGTGCGCCCCGCAGCAGGGCGCCTGCAAGCTGACCCTCAATATCAAGGACGGGATCATTGAAGAGGCCCTGATCGAGACCATTGGCTGTACAGGCATGACCCATTCGGCGGCCATGGCCTCCGAAATCCTGCCCGGCAAGACCATTCTTGAGGCCCTGAATACGGATCTGGTCTGCGATGCCATCAACACCGCCATGCGCGAGCTCTTTCTGCAGATCGTCTATGGCCGCAGCCAGTCTGCCTTTTCCGAAGGCGGACTGCCCATTGGCGCTGGACTGGAAGATCTGGGCAAGGGGTTGCGTTCGGTGTGCGGCACCACCTATGGCACCCGTCTCAAAGGCCCCCGTTACCTGGAGGTGACAGAAGGGTATGTGCTGGAGCTGGCCCTTGATGGCGACGATGAGATCATCGGTTACAAGTTTGTCCATCTCGGCCGGATGATGGATGCGATCAAAAAGGGTGTGGAGCCTGGCCAGGCGCTGGCGGATGCCACCGGTACCTATGGCCGCTTTGATCAGGCCGTTAAAACAATTGATCCCAGAAAGGAATAAGGAGGAGGACCATGGCACTGTTTGAAAGTTATGACCGGCGGATAGATCAGATCACTCCTGTTCTTGCAAAATATGGGATGAAGAGCCTGGAAGAGGCCAAAGAAGTGTGTGACGCCTATGGCGTGGACGTGGCGGCGATAGTAAGAAATATCCAGCCCATCTGTTTTGAAAATGCCTGCTGGGCCTATATCCTGGGGGCGGCCATCGCCATCAAGAAAGGCGAGAAGAGGGCGGTGGATATTGCAGCGACCCTTGGTGAGGGGTTGCAGGCCTTCTGTATCCCCGGGTCGGTGGCCGATCATCGGCAGGTGGGTATCGGTCATGGCAACCTCGCCTCCATGCTGCTAAGGGAAGAGACCCGATGCTTTGCCTTTATTGCCGGCCATGAGTCTTTTGCCGCGGCGGAAGGGGCCATTGGTCTCGCCAGGTCAGCCAACCGGGTCCGCAAGGAGCCGCTGCGGGTGATCCTCAACGGTCTGGGCAAGGATGCGGCCCAGATAATCTCGCGGATCAATGGCTTCACCCATGTGGAAACTGTTTATGATTACGCCACCAGTAAACTGACCGTGGTCAAGGAGAAGGCGTATTCCCTGGGAGAACGGGCGGCGGTGCGCTGCTATGGCGCCGACGATGTGCGTGAGGGGGTGGCCATCAACCATCTGGAAGGGGTAGATGTCTCCATTACCGGTAATTCCACCAATCCCACCCGCTTTCAGCATCCGGTGGCCGGTACCTACAAGAAAGAGTGTGTCCAGCAGGGCAAGAAATACTTCTCGGTGGCTTCCGGCGGTGGCACCGGACGCACGCTGCATCCCGATAATATGGGGGCGGGCCCTGCCTCGTATGGTATGACCGACACCATGGGGAGGATGCATTCGGATGCCCAGTTTGCCGGTTCATCCTCAGTCCCTGCCCATGTGGAGATGATGGGCCTTATCGGTATGGGCAACAACCCCATGGTCGGTGCCTCTGTCTCGGTTGCCGTGGCGTTGGAGCAGGCTTCTTGAAACGACATGACAGGCGCATCAGCGCTGCTGCGCCTGTCATGTCGTCATTCCACTGATAGGTCGGGCACATCTGCGGGTGCATCCAACCTGTCTGGCTCATCATCAGATGAATCGCTATTTAGGAGCCGTTACGAAATAACTATACCATTTCAAACTGTTTCGTTACGGCTCCTTATGCCGTTTTTGACGTTACCTCCTTGCAGATTGATGGCCCGAAAGAGTAATTCATACCCGTAAATATGGCGATTGCGGTCAAATATGGGTTGTCTTGCCAGAAATGTATCCATTGTCGATTCTTGAGATAACCTTGTTTCAGGTGCAGGCCTGTTTTTCCCGGCAGATGTCTGCCAGGGCCTTTTGATCGAAAAGGTACTGTTTGCTACAGAAATGACAGGCTAGTTGCACCGGAAAAGGGCCATTGGCAAGCATCTCTTCGAGGTCAGCCAAGGGCAGATGGAGCAGGAGGAGGCGCATTCGCTCGGCATCGCAGCGACAATGAAACTGGACAGGATGGTTTTCCAGGATGTCAGGTGAAAAGGCAGAAAATTGCTCGTTGAGCCATGAATCCATCTTCCGGCCTTCTGCAAGCGCCTTGCCCAGAGATGGCAAGGTTTGCGTCTTCTGGTCAAGGCTTGAAAATATCTTGTCGCTGGCCCCTGGCATGGCCTGTAATAAGAGGCCGCCGGCCCCGGTTACCCGGCCATGGCTATCAAAAACAAGACTGAGATGAATTGCGGTCGGGATCTGTTCGGAGAGGAGATAATAGTGGGCCACCTCGGAGTCAATATTGCCAGCCTGCAAAGCCACACTGCCGTTGAAAGGTTGTCTGCCTTCTTCCAGATAGCGGGTGATGGTGAGAAAACCGTCTCCCCAGAAGGGGTTGAGTTCGTCTCTTTCTTCAAAGAGGCGCAGAGGGTCTGTCCGGGGAATGGGAACCTGCTTGAGGTAGCCACGCACCTCACCAGTGGCGGTGGCCTCGGTGACAAGGCCCTTGATCGGTCCCGAGCAGTCTATTCTCAAGCCTATTTCGTCGTGACCTTTCAGTGATGAGGCCATGAGTGCCGTCACTTGCAAGGCCTGACCCAGAATCAGCGTTTCCAGGGGGCCAAGCCCATGATGGGTCCGCATCTCCTGGACCAGGGTGGTGCCATTAAGGATCACCCCCCGCACCGACTTCTCAGCGAGGAGAAAGGTAAGGATATGGCTGGCCTCAGTGGTTACTTCCATATTCTCAACCGCTTCTCCCTTGTCTTTCCTGTTTCTTGTTTCTCAAAGGTCTGTCTGGTGGCAGTTGTTAGTATGGGCGCCTTATTTTGCAAGACAACAGGTGTAGGGATTAACGGTCATGATCGGACAGGGGGCGGCCTTGACCACCTTGTCAGCGATACTGCCGAACATGATTTTTTCCAGACCTTTATAACCGTGGGTCCCCATGACGATCAGATTGCCGTGCCCGTTTATGGCATAGTCAATGATCTGCTCCGCGACATCACCCATCAGGACTTTGGAGCTCAGGGCGGTTACTCCCAGGGCCTTAAAGGCTTCTTCGTTGTCCCGGCAAAATTTATCCATCCTTTCTTCGGCACTGGTAAATAACTCCTGCATCAGATCAGGGGCATTGATCTGGGGCACAAAAAATCCAGAGTAATCCGCAAAACTCTGAACGACAAAGATCAGACTCAGAGAGGCTTTGAAGCTTCCGGCTACATAAGCTGCTGACTCGGCTATCAACGGGGCATTTTCAGAAAAATCAATGGGCGTAATCACTCGTTTAATATCATTAATTCTTGTCATGGCTTTCCTTTGAAGTGGTAGATAATTGAGGAGTTGAACACAGCTATCCTTGATAAAATCTTCTCACAGCTTGCCTTTTGAGGCAAGGACTAAATGGTTCCCTGTGTTATCAGACCAGTATAAGGTGTAGATTAGTTGTTTAGTCTCCGACTGTTTTTTGTCTCTTGTGCTCAGGAGAAGTATCTGCGCCGTTCTCTTTTTGAATTGCTTCTTTTATATCCGTCTGTTTGGGCAATTCTTGTACAGGCTGCGTCTCTGCCTCTGCTGGCAGGAGTTTTGCCACGTCGGCTTCCTGGCTCAGATCGGTAAAAGGGCCGACGATGGTATAGGGAATAATCTTGCCGTCAAGCTCGGTCAACCCCATGTCCTTATCTTGAGTAAGATGCGGGGCGAGAGAGACGTTGAGCATAAAATCGAGCTGTCTGCCGGCAAAATCAATCTCGCCGCCACCCGTTATCTGTATCAACTCTGAAACCACCATTAAATCATCATTATACAAGATTCCATCTTCAAAGATACCGGTGCCGGTCAGACGGACAAACTCTGTTGCCTCATTGGTTGTCATGGGTGGTGGTATCTCCTGGCGGTGGAGAGCCCGTGCGGTTCGGATTTCCTGCAGGATCTTTAATGGCTTTATCTTACCATTTAAAAATTCAAGGCGCATCGTTCCCTTGATATGACTGCGGAGTTCCTCCCAGGTCAGGCCGCTGGTGCTGATATCGACCTCGACGAGCGCAACGCCTGCGATATCTTCCTTGCCGGCCATGTCCTGAAAGAGTGGCGCCAGCTGGACCTTGTTGATTCTTTGTTTAATCTGGATCTCAGGGACATCTCCTGTGATATCCATTCTGGCCTCAAGTTTCATGCTGCCGCCATATAAATGGGCAGTTAACGGAGCCAGTTGGATAATCCCGTCTTTGCCGGTAATCTTCATCTGTACCTTTGATAATACTGCCCCGTCTACTTGCAAGGAATCGAGCTGCAGATCGAGTTGAAGCAGAAGGGCGGTGAGGGAATCTACCGGAATAAGAGGAGGAGAGGCCCCTGCTTGCTTGTCAGCACCGGAAGCTTCCTGCTGGTCTTCGGTTGCCGGCAGTGCCGCGGTTTTTTCCGGGGCATAATGGTCAAGATCCAGATGATTGATATGAATGGTTGCCTCATAGGCAGGATCGCTTCCATTTTGTCTCGTGATGATTCCGGTCGCCGTTGTCTCATCAACCATGACCGTAAGATCAGTAATCTCTGTCATCTCCATATTGCCTTTGACCAGAAGCTCTGCGCTCAAACGGGTCAGTGCCTCAGGATCCTGCAAGACCGGCAGAGCTGGGTTGAGTTGTTTCAGGAGAGATGCCGGCGAACATTCAGGAATCTTGAAGGCGCCATTGAAACGGGGCGATGAAAAGTCTTCCAGGGTGCCACTGCCTTGGAGGGTGACATCTTCATGGGTCAATGAAAAATCTTTTATGGTGATTTTTTGTGGTTGCAGTTGAATATCACTGTTCGTTGACAGGACGACCTTCAGGCCTCTTTTGGGCAGGTCCTTTCCCTTTATCGCCCCTTCTATTCGTAAATCTTCGAGGAGCAGGTGGGGCTCCTGCAAAAACAGGGTCGCATTCCCTTGCATTGCTATGTCGCCTGAACGAATGATGGCTGGTTTGCTCGCGGCCTTATTGTCCAGGGTAAGATTAAAGTCGGCTTCAAAGGGGAACTGTCTTCCTTCCTTGAGCCGCCCGGTTTTAATATTCAACTCATGGAGAAAGATGGTCTTGTCTGTCTGTCGATTCTCATAGCGCACATTGATATGAGTCAATTGCAACTTGCCAAGATTAAAATCGGTTGTATCCGGGAGTAATTTTATCAGCCAGGACAGCTTGCGGTCACTGTCTATGGCTGTTGGCTCTTCAGTGGTTTCTTTAATGGCCTCGTCTGCTGTTTCAGGTGGTTTGGGCAGTTCTTCCCAATTGCTGACGCCCTCTTTGTTGCGCAGAAGATTCAAGGCGACACCATCCAGCATTATGTCTGTCATGTGCAAGCGTTTTTGGAGCAGAAGAGGCCAGAGTGACAGTTCTATAATTACCTGCTCGCTTTTGATAAATGTGCTGTTGGCGAAGGGCGCACTATTGGCAAGACGTACCTTGCCAAACACGCAGGTCACATTGAGCCATGGAGATATCTGTATTTGGATATCACCAGAAAGAACCAGTTCTCTTCCTGTTTTTTCTCGTACCAGATCGGTGACGAGCGTCTTGTAATCATTGGGGTTAATTAGATAGGGCAGAGCCAGTATCAGCAGGAAAATGGACACGGCCAGACTAAACAGAACGCCCATAATCCACCGCAAACATGTAGTCATCTTTTTCCTTTGTTAAATGAGAAGCTGTTACGAAAGAACCATTCCATCTTTGATTGTTTTTTCACTATTATTTAACGACAGTTTGCGGTGATGCTGTCCGGAGTTCATGTTGAATCATCCGGAGAAATTCCTGTTCCGTCAGGATGATCTTGCCAAGCTCTTTGGCTTTTTTTAATTTTGATCCCGCTTTTTCACCGGCGACCAGGTGGGTCATGTTCTGGGTGACAGTGGTGGCGATCTGGCCGCCATTGTCTTTGACCAGCTTTTTGGCCTCTGTCCGCGACAGGGTGGTCAAGGTGCCGGTGAAGAGGATCACCTGACCGCTGAGCGGCAGATCTGCCTGGGACTGTTGTCCTGCCACCGGTGTGACGCCGGCCTGTCGCAGCCGGTCAAACATCGCGCGCACATCAGGATCGCTGAAATAATCAATAATGCTTCCGGCTGCCTGCTCACCGATTCCTTCAATCTCCAGCAATGTCTCCAGAGAGGCATGCATGAGCTGCCCCAGAGACCCGAACGTCTGTTCCAGGAGAGCGGCTGTCACCTCACCCACAAAACGAATACCCAGCGCCCCAAGGAATTTCCCCAGCGCCGGAACCTTGGCTGCCTGGATGGCGGAAAGCACCTTGGCGGCGGACTTGTCACCCCAGCCCTCCAGGCTGGCCAGTTGTTCATGTGTCAAGGCAAAGATGTCGGGGATGTCCCGCACCAGTTGCAGGTTGAAAAGCTGTTCCATGCTTTTTTTGCCCAGTCCCTCAATGTCGAGCCCTGCCTTGGAACTGAAATGAACGAGGGAGCGCAGGCGTTGGGCCGGACAGTGAGGGTTGACGCAGCGGGTCACCGCCTCTCCTGCCGCCTTGAGCAGGGCATGACCGCAAACCGGACAATGTATGGGCATGGCAACTGGCTGTTCGCTGCCATCACGTTTTTCGACAATGGCTTTTACCACCTCAGGGATAACATCGCCAGCCCTTTGTACCAGAACAATATCCCCGACGCGCAGATCTTTGCGTTCAAATTCATCACGGTTATGGAGAGTGGCCCTGCTGACGGTAACGCCACCAACCTCCACTGGTTCAAGAAGTGCCACCGGGGTCACTGCACCGGTGCGGCCCACCTGGAAGGCAACGGAGAGGAGCCGTGTTGTCGCCTGAATGGCCGGAAATTTACAGGCGATAGCCCAGCGTGGGGACCTGACCTTATTGCCGAGTCGTTGCTGAAGTTCAAAATTATCAACCTTGACCACCATGCCGTCAATTTCATAGGCCAGGGTATGGCGCAGGGCGGCAAGTTGCTCAAAACGGGTGATGACAGCGGTGATCGACGGACAGATCCGGGTGAGTTCACTGACCGGCAGTCCCAGACTTCCCAGCCAGGCAAGGAGCTCCTGTTGACTGGAACAGGGGGTCGGGGCGTGATCGGCAATACCATAGGCCAGAAATTTCAGCGGTCGTCTGGCTGTAATGGCCGGGTCAAGCTGGCGCAGAGAACCGGCTGCGGCGTTCCGCGGATTGGCAAAAAGGGGCTCTCCGCCTTGCAGCCGCTCATGATTGAGCAGGGTCAGGGCATCGCGATCCATAAAGACCTCACCCCGGACTTCCAGGCGCGGTGTTGAATGATCCCGGAGCTTATGAGGGATGGAGGAGATCGTCTTGAGCTGGGCCGTGATATCCTCACCGGTACTGCCGTCACCCCGGGTGCTGCCTTGCCGCAATCTGCCCTGCTCGTAGATAAGTTCCACGGCCAGGCCGTCAATCTTGGGTTCTGCCATATAGGACAGGGCCTTGAGCGTGATATTAGGCTTCAGAAAAAGCAGCAGGTCATTCTCAAATTTGAGAAGGTCATCCGCGCTGAAGGCGTTTTCGAGGCTGAGCATGGGCACGCGATGCACCACCTGCGCAAACTTCTCAAGGGGGGTTCCGCCTGGACGCTGACTGGGAGAATCTGGCGTGGCCAGCTTGGGGTGCTGCTCTTCAAGACGCACAAGTTCATTGAAAAGCAGGTCGTATTCTCCGTCGGAGATGAGCGGATCATCGAGAACATAATAGCGATGGGCGTGTTCCTGAAGAAGGAGGCGCAACTCGCGGATTCTCTTTTCAACGTCCATTGCTGTTTATTGAGGAGTCTG
>JANMTN010000365.1:0-2251 GCA_031390685.1 Desulfobulbaceae bacterium | reverse complement strand
TTCAAGCAGGAGAAAGATAAACGCTTTCTCTACCATGCCCCCTGTCATGATTCGCTGCAGGGTGAGGGCAGCCTTATGGTGCGACGAATCGGCGGCCAGGTCACCCTGATCGGGGCCTGCTGTTCCGAAGCCGGGACCCTGGCTCTCTCACGGCCCGACATCGCCGGCGCCATGCTGCAACGCAAACGGGTCGCCTTGCAGGCAAGAACCGACGGTGGCAGCGACACACAGATCATCGTCACCAACTGCCCTTCCTGCATCTCCGGCCTAGGACGCAACCGCGACCTTGGCATTGTCCCGCAGCATCTGGCTGTACTCCTGGCCGAGTCCCTGGGTGGCAGCAGATGGCAGAAAGAACTGAGCGGCATGCTCGCCACTGCCGAGGTGGTCACTTTTT
This sequence comes from Desulfobulbaceae bacterium, assembly GCA_031390685.1. Lineage (GTDB taxonomy): Bacteria > Desulfobacterota > Desulfobulbia > Desulfobulbales > Desulfocapsaceae > UBA2270. The sequence goes on along the minus strand of JANMTN010000365.1, from coordinate 1,854 downwards.
AAGACAACGGCTTGTTTCAAACCATTGACTAGAAAAGCATGTAACAAATAATAAATTGAAGAACCGGGCTTTGTTAGCCCAAGGCTTCGGAGTACTGTTCCGCCTCAGTTGGAAATGGACATTCAAGCTGTTTGCATTAAGGACTTACAGGGAGCCGTGTTATCTCCCCTTGGGCTGATTGGACCGTAGGCACTAAGTCGCTTTTTCTTTCTCAGCTCTCGGGCCTTTTCCAGTTTTCGGTCTCGCTCTTCGAATATTTCCGGGTCTCTACCGTTCAATTTGTCCACCGGCGCGATATAACCGATAGCGCTGTGCAGCCTGACGTTGTTGTAGTGATTGATGAATCCTTCAACCATTCTTCGGGCATCGTCAAGGGAAAGCGGGACACCGGGACGAATACATTCTCCCTTGATGGTTGCGTGGAACCGTTCCAATTTGCCGTTTGACTGTGGATAATACGGCGATGTCCGCACATGCGTCATACCCGAGATGCGGATGAATTCCTTGAAATCCTTGGCAATAAATTGTGGCCCGTTATCTGAAATGACTCTCGGCCGGGCTTCGGGAAATCTTTCCTTGGCGCGTTGCAGGATTATCTCCACATCCATTTCCGTCATCTGTTCCCTGATCTCCCAATGGACGATGAAGCGACTGCATCCATCGAGAATGCTGCACAAATAATAGAACGTGCCGCAAATGTTGAAATATCAACATGCCAATGTTCATGGGGTCTGAGCGGTTGCACGAAGCCGGTGCCCTTGAGGCTTTTCTTCCGGTTCCATTTCTGCAGCAACCCTGCTTGGCCAAGAACTCGCCAGGTGCTGCTGGGGCTGACGGCAACGATGTCCTGATCCAGCAGCATGAACGTCAACCGCCGATAACCCTCAAGAGGATTGTTCACAGCAAAATTGACGATCGCTTCCCGTTCCCAAGGTTCAAGCCAGAAATCGCGGGGGATTAACCCGTTATGTTCGTTGGCTTTGCCGTACCGCTTGATCCATGCATAAAACTTGCTCCTTGAAACGGCCAGCCAAGCGATGATCTCTTTCAGGGCCACTTCTGCCTTCTTGCTCCAATGCTTGCTGAAATCAACAACGGTATCGCGTGTATCATGAGGAACCCAGCTACCATTCAGAGCTCCCCAAGTTCTTTTTTTAACTGGATATGCTCTTCCAGCAACTCGGAAAGCACCTCGTGTTTCCGACGCAATTTATCTTCAAGCTGATGGATTCGCTGTTCTTCAACTTTCTTGGAGTTTTTGTTCTCAGAGGCAAAGGCGGCGGCTCCCTTTTCGAAAAACTGCTTTTGCCAACCGTAAAATATATTCGGCTGTAGTTGGTATTCATCGCAAAGATCTGATACCGTTTCCCGGCCAACCAGGTGGCGTTTGAGGATGATTACTTTCTCTTCAGAGCTGTAATTGTGACGCTTCTTTCGCATGGACTTTCCTCCGTTCATGATGGTTTATCATAAACAGCTCAAAAGTCCTATTCCCGCTGAGCCAAGACAGAAGGTCTGAAAGCTTTGAAACGGATAAGCCAGGTTGGGCCGATGATTCGGAATATTGGTTAAGATTCATACCGCTCAGCACGAAGGTCAGCCAATGGATATCGGTTTGCGGAAACGCCGTGATAACAATGGCATGTTCCGACGCGAAAAATTTGCCACCCACGTTAAGCACATTCCCGCACAAAGCACCCTGTCGACCTATGAGGGCGTACTTTCCTTCGTGCGTATAGCGTTTGGCGTAGCCGCGAAGTCCATTGCCGCCGTAACAGGGAAAAGGCAAGTATTCATCAATGTCGGAGCTGGTTATTCCTTCACCACTTTTCATGGAGCATAGCGCAAAAAGCC